>CALVDP010000103.1 GCA_944326315.1 uncultured Bacteroidales bacterium | reverse complement strand
ATTACGGGACAGGATTGTTTTTGAGGATATACCGTCAAGCCGGAAGTATCTGACAACGGTTATCCAGGCTATCAGGAATGAGACTGTAATAAATGTCACGTATCAGAGTTACCGCAAGCCGGCTCCCGAGAATCTGGTTCTGGAGCCATATTGCCTTCGGGAATTCAAAAGGCGATGGTATCTGTATGCCCGTAAGGACGGGGACAAGGGGCCACACATGTTTGCCCTTGACAGGGTCCTGGACATGAAAACAGGCACGGAAAAATTCACGTTTCCAAAGACATTCAACGCACATGAATACTTTGGCGGAATATACGGAGTAAGAGTATACCCGGATATGAAACCGGAAACAGTCGTGCTGAAAGTTTCTGACATGCAGTCAAAATACTTCAGGTCCCTGCCGCTGCACCAGTCTCAGGAAATCATTGAAGAGACTCCGGAATATACTGTCTTCAAATACTTCCTGACTCCGGATTACGATTTCAAACAGGATGTGCTCTCGTTCGGAGCGAGCATCGAAGTCCTGGAGCCGGAGCACGTGAGGAAAGAAATAGGGAAAACGGTAAGAGACCTCAACAGTATATATAACGGCTGACAAGCTTGTTTCAGCGATTTATCGGAAAAGACAGAAATTTGTTATGGAACTATTGTTCAAGGGGAAAAAGATATTTGCATTCGCCGACACGCATGGCGGGCACAGGAAGATTCGGGTACCGTATGACACTGACATATTGATTTGTGCCGGGGATGCCGTCGAAGATAACCTTCAAGGCAATGAATATGATGATTTTCTGAATTGGTTCTCGACACAGCCTGGCAAACATAAAATATTCGTTCCGGGAAATCATGAGTTGTCATCTGATATCGGGGAGGCTGAAAATGTCAGGCCACTGTTTGAAAAGCGCGGGATTATCCTGATGGAAGATGCAGTGGACGATTTTGAAGGTATTGTAACAGGTGCAATTTCCGGGAACGGCAGGATTGCCGACGAGGATATTCCTGCGGATCTCGATATTCTGGTGACTCACTATCCGCCATTCGGCATACTGGACGACGGATTCGGCAGTCCGGAGATACTGAATTTCGTACTTAAGGCTCAGCCTCGCTATCATTTATTCGGTCATATCCACCGGACCGGAGGTCTTACGGAAAGCGGCAGGGTCATTTTTATGAATATTTCCAAATACAATGACTATGAATAATAAGATGAATAATAAGATGAACAATAAGATGATGGAAAACAGGAAAGAAATGGTGCAGGTTATCACAAATGAACGAGAAATAGAACAAAACTATTTAATTAATGTGGCTCAGGTGCCTGGACTTATTCATCTTGATATGAACGATTTTTACGGGTTTGCAAATAAGCATAAACTCGTAATGGAAGTGATTGTCGATGCTCCCGCACCGGTGTCGGAGCAAACTAAAACTGCTGTTTCAGAGGTAAAAAAGCACGGTATCGAGACGATTGCAGCAATAATACTGTCTGTTTCCTATAATTCTCTATTGCCATTGACGATTGAAGAATTGAACAGCGTCAGTGACTTCTTTGATTGTAATGAAATAAAAAGAGGAGTACAGGAAAATGACAATATTCTAAATGACCGCAGTATTTCCTTGTTTGTATTCGAATAAAAAATATTATGCCACTTTTTTGCCGAAGCGGTCGATATCTTTGCCTGAAATAACAGCGATACCATGAAAAAGAGTCAGAAAGAAACCAGGAAACAGGAAAAAATCCAATTGCAGAATGACTTGAAAGCACTAAGGACATATACCGAATTGCGTGTACAGCGGTCATGGCCGGAACTTACAGATGAAATCCGGAAACGTCTGGATATGGAATACGACTGGTTCGGCCGGAACGGGCTTGCCAAAGGGATGCTTATGCTCAAGGATTTCATTGATGCAGCCAAAAGAAACCTCGGAATCGAGGCACTGCCGACAGACGGCTTCCTTGCCGGGAGTGCCGTGGCCTATTGCCTTGGCATGACAGGAAAGGACCCTGTCGCTGCAGGACTGAAACCGGAAGAATTCGAAAACGATTTTGGGAAACGCTACCTGAATGTGTGGGTTTCTTCTGATCTTGATACGCGCGATGCCATGATTCGTCTTGCGGACAGCATGTTTGAAGAAAAGAGCAAATTAAGACTTGGGGTCCAGGCAATCAGGCTGGACAGGATATACCTTGAGTTCAGAAGGGGATGCGATACAGATCAATGATTGTACTTGAAACTCAGGAAATCTCGCCAGAAGGCAATAATACGAGATACGTTATAGCCGTCACGCAGACTGTCATAAAAGCTGTGGATGCCCAGGGTTATCCGTACTATTACGGCAGGGACAATGGCAAATTGAAGTACTCGGCACAGTCATCAAGGATAATAGAGGACAGAACATTATACGGCTTGTCCCGGATAGAAGATTATGTGGCCAGATATGGATATTCTCCTGTGGTGCTCGGCAGGTTCACATGGAATGGAGGTCTGCGTCCTTATCTTAACGCTGACAACACCATCAATCCGCAATGGAAACGGGCAGACGGGGCATCCATTGAAATCAAGGCGATTAAGGGTGTCAGGATAAAAAAGATTAAAATGATTATCCGCAAAAATACCCCATTATATAACTAGACCGTAAAAGTTCGGTCCGGTAAATCCCTCCCACCGCGAGCGGTGGGTCCCTCCCGTTCACGGGGCAACGGGCGGCCACGCCGTCCGAACTTTTCGGTCTGTTATTTTTTTAGAGGTAATAATCCGGATAGACATTAAGATTAAATAAAAATTGTAACTTTAAAAAGATGAAACTGACCATAGATAATAACACGTATATTGAATTTCTAAAATATTAAAATCATGGAAACTGTTGAAAGTATCATTGAGAAAATCATCAGTGACACATTTAGTGTCATAACAAATGTGTATAAGTACCAAAAAGAATCGAACCCAGAAAACTTTACAGTAGTACCACCTGACAACTCATATATCATATTTCCCCAAAAAGCGGATAATGACACAGAAGATGACACAGAAGATGTCGGATCTGATAGAATCAGTGAACAGGAATTGAGGTTTATTTTTGTCGAACAATTCAATAAACCAGACACGGCGAAAAAGAACGGACTTTTCTATTCCATTGAAACGCCTACTGGAAATTTTTATGATTTCAATGGAGTTCCACAAGTTGTTGAACGAGAAAAGCACAACACAAAGAAAGGACAAAAGGGAGCTGGACGGTCTGCAAATATCGATTTAGTCATTTATCAAAAAAAGGACGATACTATTAAACGTATAGCCTTGATAGAATTCAAAGCTCATAATCCTGACGAAAAGGATTATAGAAAAGACATTTGTAAGTTAATAAATGAAGAATCTGAATCTGATTGTTTAAAATATTTTATCCAAATAATAAACAATGGAAGCGACTTTAATGACTTCCGCAACTTAGAATTAAAGGGTCACAAGCGTAATACGTTGCGAAGTATCCAAAATAAAATGAAAAATCCAGATGAATTGAGGCATAAAACCAACAAAAATGATGATTACCCAATTTATGAAATAACTTATTGGTGTTGTAATATGAATCTGGATAAGCCACAAAAAATAAAAGGCATAATTAATAAAGATGGATTAAGTTATAAAGAAAGAATGCGCATCACTATCCACCGAGGAATAAACCAGATAGGAGGCTGTATCACCGAAATACAGTCTTCCTCCGGGACGAAAATACTTATCGACCTGGGGCATAATCTTCCTGATGCTGACGGCCAGGCGGAAGACGAATACGATATACCGGGAAATCTTGACAGGCTTCTTGACGGGGTCTCGGCGGTTTTCTATACCCACTATCATGGAGACCATATCGCATTTGAAGCTGCCGTTGCAAAGAAAGTCATTGACCAGTATCTCGGGCATCTGGCGAGAAAGGTCAAGCTGAAATTCTATGCCCACATGAAGAATGTCCCTCAGGAAGAAAGCAGCAAAAAATTCGAGGCTGCCTTCAATGCTGTTTTGGGATTCACGGAGTATTATCCGGACAAGGCAGTCACTGTCGGCGACATAAGGATCACTCCGTACTATCTAAGTCACTCGGCGGCAGATGCCTACATGTTCGTAATAGAATGTGACGGCAGGAAAGTCCTGCATACCGGGGATTTCAGAGACCACGGCTATATCGGCAAATGTCTTTACGGCACATTGAGGAAATTCGTCGTAAAGCCGAAAACGGATGTCCTGATTACGGAAGGGACCATGATCTCCAGAGGAGATGAAAGGATGATGTCTGAAAAAGAATTGCAGGACAAGGCATACGGACTGATGTCAGACTACAAATATGCTTTCGTGCTGTGTTCTTCGACAGACCCTGACAGACTCGCTTCATTCTGTCAGGCTACAATCCGGCATCCGGGCAGAATGTTCATTGCCGACGGCTACCAATGCAAACTGTTGGAGGTGTTTACAAATGATTTATATCAGAAACGGAATATAAGAACATATGATTTCTCGAAAGTGCAGGAATACGACGAATCTTTATTCCAGAATATGATTGAATCCGGCTTCACAATGTTGGTCAGGACCTCCGGCAAGTTCAAGAGCCTGCTGGATAATTTTATGCGCATACTTCCGGACAAAGAAACAGTCTTCATATATTCACAGTTCAAGGGCTATATAATACCTGAACATGAAGCGTATAAGGCCGATACGGACGAGTTTGTCCATTCTCACGACTGGAAATTCGAATATCTGCACACATCCGGACATGCTTCGCAGGAAACCCTTGCGAAAGTATGCAACATGGTCAATCCGTCTGCCGCAATCATTCCCATACACAAGGAGGACGGAAGCGACTTCAAATCCCTTGACATCGATGATGCATTGAAAGACAAGGTCGTGGAGCATGATACGATTGTGGATGGCATTGAAATACATGTGCTATGAGTCAGAAACTGGATTTGAACTATCCTTACGGGACTTTCCGGCGCGGGATTGTCAGATGGAGCCGTGAAGAAATCCTTTCCATAACCTCACGATGGAATTATGGTGACGATGAAAATGACGATTTCCTGACACGGGAGCTGCTGCACGAATTATTGCCGGAGACATTCTGATGTCCGGCTTTTTTCAAGGATTCGTATCACATATAAAATTTTGCAATAAATAGCTTATGACAATCTCAGGAAAATACGCTGCCGCTGAAATTTTTACCGACAATATAGAAGATGCCGCCTTGCAATGGATCAAGGAGCAATGCAACCACCCGGCATTCGAGGGCATCAGAATCCTGCAGATGCCGGATGTACATGCAGGAAATTCATGTAATGTAGGTACGGTTTACAAAATAGGCACATACGTCAATCCCGACCATGTCGGCGTGGATATCGGCTGTACGATTTCCATGCACCGGCTTTCGGAGACTGTCAATCCGGCCGATTTTCCTCTTCTTGACCACAGAATACGTGAAACTATGCCGACCGGTACTGAAATATGCGTGAAAAACAGCATAAACGAGAAAGACCTGTTCCGTTTCTTGAATATGCAATATCAGAAGGCACGCTCAAGCGCACCGGACCTTATCAATGAAGCGCCCCGTATAGATGCCCGTTTCATATCCGATTTCTGCCGAAGGATAAAATTGCAGGAAGGGATCTTCTACAAAAGCCTCGGCACTCTCGGCGGCGGCAACCATTTTGTGGAATACGGCCAAGATTCGGAATCCGGTGAAGGCTGGCTGACAATCCATTGCGGCTCCAGGAATCTGGGGGTAAAGGTCGCCAACTATTGGCATAACATTGCAAACAATCCCAAAAGGGCGGAATATATCGGATATCTGTGGGGTGATGCCCTGACAGGGTATTTGTCCGACATGGTCATTGCCCAGGCATACGCGATTTTCAACCACGACACGATAAGGGACAGGATATTTGCAATACTCAGGAAACTGTGCAAGGCAAAATGTACAGAATCAATATATACGACACACAATTACATTTCTGTAACCGAAGAATTTCCCATACTTCGGAAAGGGGCCATCAATGCTTCACGGAACAGGAAAGTATGCATCCCGTTCAATATGCGTGACGGTATAGCCGTCTGCATTGGGAAAGGTAATGCACAATGGCTTGACAGTGCTCCACATGGAGCCGGACGCAAAATGACCAGAAACCAGGCCAGGAAACAGATTCCGCTTTCGGAATACGAATCCGCGATGGCCGGGATTTTTTCGACCTCGGTCTGCACGGAAACTCTTGACGAGTCTCCGCAGGCATACAAATCTGCAGAAGAGATTCTGTCCCTGATAACACCGACAGTTGATGTCATATCTTTCGTCAAACCGAGATTCAATATCAAGGATACCGGCAAATGAAAAAATATATTCAGATAACGGCAGGAATAGGCATGATTCTCTCGTCAGAGGAAATCCTGTCAAAAAATTCTCCGGCCCATTATAATCAATGTGAATTCGATGAAAATTGTTCGTACCGGCAGATTTGCAATCTGCCGGAATATAAACAAACAACCGGATTACAAATCCGGTTGAACGATAATGGATACGGTTGAACGATAATGGGCCGTTTGAGGGTGACCCAAAGTCATTTCGGGTTCCCATCACGTAGATAAGAAGGGGTTTCGAAGGAATCGTAACGCCGGAATTCTTGATATAAACCGGCCATATCTAAAGAATAGGGTCGGAGCAGTATCTGCGGCGGCCGCATGCTTTACAATGGGAGCCGCGCCACACGGAATCGAAATGTTCTATGGCACTTGCCACAAGAGACATATCCGTGGTCAGAATCCCGGCCTCGAAGTTCCTTGTTGTTTTCCCCTTCATGCCGATGCCGGCACCCGTCAGATTCGCCGAACCAAGATACACCTGCCTCATGTCAAATATCATCATTTTGAAATGAATTCTTGGACATAAAACGCGCTCCATACCTGTGAACAATACGGGGTATCGGTCAAACTCTTCCCGGAAAATCGGGCCAGGCTCTTTTGCATGCATCAGTCTGACGCTTACGCCCCTTTGTACCAATGCTGCCAATTCCCCAAGGAACGGCACCGATACACTGCCTTTCATGATATGCAGGTCTTTTATATCAGCTGTTGCAATCCAAAGCGATTGTTTTATTCCGGCAATAAGCGACAGCACTTCAGTGTAGTGCCCTCCGTCAGCGATATATTCGGTATCCATATTCATCATCTGTTTTGTACGTGGGCAAAGATACCTCCTTTTTATGCCATATTGTGGCCAATTGAAATTTTTCTTCAAAGTGTCATGATATGGCACAATCGTCAGATACCTTTACTGCATGAACAGGGATATCGTTAAAATGAGAGACATGCAGTTTGCTCCCGAATTGTTCCAGAATTTCATGAGCGGAACAGTTCTGGACGAATTGCTCTGCAGTTACCAGGGGCTTCCTAAGGGTGTGAACTATATGATTATCGGTGATCCGGGGGTCGGGAAAACTACGATAATTCTGGATCTGCTGTCCAATATCCGTCTGAAGAATCGCGGCATCAGGGTACTTTTTATAAGTGCCGAAATGAACGAGATTGACCTGGCCGTTTATGTACGGCGGTTTCCGAAATTCCAGGATCTGGACATTTTGTTTATCGAGGCAGACTTCGACGAAGACTCCGGCCGACACAATCTTGAAATAGTAAGGGATACACTTGAACTGGGATGGGATGTCGTCGCCATCGACTCGTTCTATGAGCTGCAGGGCATCGTGAAAGAAGAGGAAAACATCACTCTGAAAAAGGCTGAGAGCATGCTGCTGTCAATAATAAAAAAACAGAACAAAGGGGCGAATCTCAGGGGTGTGAACACTACATTTCTCACAATCCAGCAAGTGACAAAAACAGGACAGTTCATCGGCTCCAACAGGCTTAAGCATGCCATCACAGCCATGCTGGAGCTGCGCCTGGAGAATCCGAAGAACATTTATTCAGACCGCTATGCGGTATTCAGCAAACATCGGAGAGGCGATGTGGGAGTCCGACTGTACTATGACCTTTCCGCGACCGGGGATGTCAAATACAATTCGGAGAGGTTCCGGCAGGACCGTCAGCTCAGAAAACTGCAATCCAATGCCACAGCCAGTCTCCGTCACTTTGCAGACAAGTTTGACAAAATTTTTAACAATCAAATATCACAAGGCAATGAATGAACTTAATATCGATGCATTACGCAAAAAAGTCGCGGAACTGTCAGCTTCATTCAAGATAGTCCGCAGAGATGCCGTGGAATATGTCGGACGGCTGGATGATGGCTCTGACATAACTGCCCCCTATGAAGGATACGGAAAAAACGTTTACCGCATTGATGGTGTTGAACTCCTTGTCAATGATCGGGTTTCGAATCAATTGGACAATATGGTAGGTGTAACGCCCCGTCACAGGAAAGCGGTAAAAGCAGCTTCGGGAGAAACAGGAATCCGTGATTTCCGCAATTATCTCGCCTCTGCAAATTCCATGGTAAAGCCTCAACAGGTGGCTTTGATAGCTAATATGCACAGCAAAACCGTAAGCGGTCTGGTTCCTGTCAAGAAGGACCCGATTACAAGTGATTCTTTTTTTGATTTCGTGGAATTATTCTTGGACAAAAACGGATTGTATCCGGTAAAATATGAAATGGATCATGACATATGTTCCGGAATTACCATTTATTTTGACAGTTACAAACCTGAGATTCAAGCGGTTGTGCCTGGAGATGATTTCCTTATAAATTCCTATTATCTCCGATGGAATCTGGGGCAGATTGAATTAGGCAGGTACTATGAAAGGCTTGTGTGCTCAAACGGACAAATCAGAGTAATCAAGCATAAAGACTCGCGGATTTACTCCGTGCAGGAGGAAGATATTGGCAGGATAATAGCCATTCCCGGCAATACCGCCTTGTTGAACAGCGATTTCGACATGTTCTGCAACAAGGCTCGGGAAGCCATGCAAGTAAGAGCATCGCTTGCTGAATTGAAGTCTGTTGCCGAACATCTTGAAAACTATATGGTGGATAATGAATCGGCAAAGGCTATAGCCCCGTATAGAAAAGAATCAGAGATGTATCTCCATGCAGGATATGGATGCAGCGCCGAGGAAGAACATAAAATGATGGCCAGCATGTCAGTCTGGGACCTGTATAACAGGGTGACCGACTACGCATCCAACAATGAATTCTGGTCGGAAACCGACAACAGAAGAGGTGCTCTCCAAAGCGAAGCATTGAACTTTCTAATGAAGAAAAGGGATATCCAAAGCTATACCGATATATTCGGTTGAGAAGGAATGCAAGCCTTGCAATCACGAGGACCTGTCCTCCTTTATCGATACCTTTGCATGCAACAGTCAAAACACTCTTGCAATGGAAAAGGAAATCAGAACAGCCAATGTCTACAATCTAATCATCCTTGATGAATCGGGATCGATGTACTCAATCTACTTCCAGGCACTTTCCGCCCTCAATGAGACCCTCAGCGGGATCAGGAATACCCAGGCGGAGTATCCGCATCAGCATCACTTCGTATCCGTCGTAACCTTCGAAGGCCAGGGAATGGGTGCAGTAAAGGTGCGCAGAGACCGCGTTCCCGTGGAAAAGGTCGAGGATATGACGGAGAAAGACTACAGGCCTGGAGGATGCACCCCGCTGTATGACGCAATGGGTTCAGCCATCACCAGTCTATCGAAGGTAGTGTCCGAGGAGGATGCCGTCCTTGTAACGGTCATCACCGACGGAGAGGAGAACTCATCGCAGGAATACTCAGGGACAGCTGTCAAGTCATTGGTATCACAGATGAGAGAGAAAGGATGGACATTCGCCTACATTGGTGCCAACCAGGATGCCGTAAAGACTGCAAGGGATCTCAACATCGCCAACGCACTTAACTACGATGCAACCTCGGAGGGTACCGCCAAGATGTCCGTCAGGTGGGAAAAGGCAAGAAAGAAATTCGCACGGAAAGTCCAGAACTGCCTTGAAGAAGGGTCAGCCGCCCCGATGGCCAGTTTCAGTGGTATCTTCGAGGATGACGGGAATGAAGAAGTGGGATAGACATAATCATTCCCAGATTACCAGGGAACGGTCGAGAGCTATGCCCTTGGCTGCTCCCTGATTTCCATCGATGTAGTAAAACCTGGCAATGCGGTCGTCTACTGCGTTTCTGAAAGCTTTCTTCACCTTTGAAACCTTCTCGTTGATGGAGTTGTCGAGAGGGTTTGTAAGGCTTCCGATGCTTCGCCGTATAGCCACCAAGTCAGTGCGATCGGTGATTGACATGTAGAGTTCCTCCAGTTCTGCGGCATGTTCCGACAGTTCCTTGAAACGTATGCCTTCCGGATGCCTGAGAAAAAGCAGGTAGACGGCCTTCGTGAGAGTGTCCATCCGAACCTCCCTGAAGTCGAAGTCGTCGAGGATGATTTCCTTTCGGCAGGTAATCCTCAAATGGCTGAGGTTCACCTTGTATGAGAGCACCGCCTCGATCTGTTCGATGGTAACTCCATACCTGCGCCGGATATCTTCAAGTTCCTTCATCACCATGTCCGCCAGCTCCTCGGGAACCTTCTCCGTCCTCACATCAGCGGACACGTACGGTGCTGCCGGTACCTCAGATATTGACATTTCCTCAAAGCAGCTGACTTCCGATATCGGGGCGAAGTCCATATCCGATTCCTGCATCAGTGGAATGTCGCCTCTGACCGACAAGCAGCAAGGCTCCTGTAAGTCATTAATGATAAGTCCCGGAAAGAAATACTCCAGTGCCCGGGGTGACAACTCGCCAAGAGCTCTCAAGATATGTCGTCTGTCTGTCATTGGTTATGCGTGTTTCCTCAAAAATACTCAGAAGCCGAGAGTAATACAAGTTTACTTGTAATTGCCAAGGCGCCACCGGATATGTGACCGAAGGTCAAATATACTCAGAAGCCGAGTGCAATGCAAACAAACTTGTTTGATTTGCACAAATTGTACACATTGGTACTGAAAAAAGATATTCGTAAGTCTGAAATCATAGAACACCCGAGCTATGTATGCGAATTGACCCGTTATATCATGACGGATTTGAAAGAGTTTCGCAAGATACAAGGAGACGACACTTTAGGCGGCATGGTCATCTGTGAAACCAGAGAACAGCCGCGGCGGCTTTATGACATATTTGAAGAAGAATGGCTGAAATGCCGGCCTAAGCCTATCAAAATAAAACTTCCTTTTCGTAAATACACTTACTCTTTATATTTTTAAGAATACTTACTAGTCAAGTTTTTAGTAAGTTTATTCTTCCGTACCCTGCCGTAGAATGCCCTGAAACGCATAGTGCCATTTCCGCAGAAATGGCACTAATAAGTAAAAAAAATGGCCTCCAGAGTACCTGGGGCCGTTTTTGTCAATTAATATTCCTCCTCGTTGAAGAAATTTGTTCATATTGATTATCAATAGATTATGCAATGACTGATGAAATTTGTGCAAATAAACCACACCGTCTGAGACGGGCTGAGGCGATGGGAGGCAAACAAAAAGTATATGGATTTGAAGATAGATTAGCATTAATCTTATGCGTTTTATATTCTTTTTTATAGCAGAATCGTTAAAATAAGCACATCGAGTTAGTGTTATATTGTATAATTTTCATATCTTTGAAACATCAAAATATATCAAGATGGAATACACTGAATTGTTAGAGAAACAAATCATAGGAAGACTAAAGGTGGACAATCCGTGGTGGACGGAGGGACATATTCCTGATTATATTTCAAATATGTCTCCCAGATTATATTTAAATATATTTTACCCCTTAGTACGAGAGCATGATATTCGTCGAGCCACCATACTTATGGGACCTCGGCGCGTAGGCAAGACAATATTGATGTATCATGCAATACAGCGTCTTATTAATGAGGGCGTCCCTCCTCAAAATATTATATACATATCGGTGGAAACTCCAATTTATAATAAAATCTATCTGGAGCAACTTTTCATATTGGCTTGTTCCACATTAGGGAAAATTCCCAATAAAGAACCGATGTATATGTTCTATGATGAGATACAGTATCTCAAAAATTGGGAGGTAGAGTTAAAATCGCTTGTTGATACTTATTTTAATGTTAAATTTATTGCATCAGGATCAGCAGCAGCTGAATTGAAGAAAAAGAGTGATGAAAGTGGAGCGGGAAGATTTACGGATTTCAGCCTACCGCCTCTTACGTTTTATGAGTATATCCATCTCAAAGGGTATGTTAATCTTATGATCCCATGTGAATATGTGTGGGATAATTCCACAACAAGTGTTTATAACACTATTGACATTGCGAAACTAAATGAATTGTTTTTGGATTACATCAATTATGGAGGATATCCTGAGGTCGTTTTCTCGGATAAAATAAAAGAAAATCCAGGACAATTCATTCGTCACGACATAATTGACAAGGTGCTACTTCGTGATTTGCCAAGTTTATATGGTATCAGTGATGTACAGGAACTCAATTCATTGTTTACCATGATTGCATATCATTCCGGGGCACAATTCTCTTACGAAAAACTATCAAAAGAATCTGGAGTTCAAAAAGAAACATTAAAAAAGTATATTAATTATCTTAAAGCTGCATTCCTTATACAAGTTGTAAGGCGCACAGATGACACAGCTAAGAGCTATCAGAGAGAAACACAGTTTAAAATTTATCTTACCAACCCATCACTGCGATGTGCATTATTTGAACCTATCAATGAACATGATAGTGAAATTGGGAACATGGTTGAAACAGCCGTATATGCCCAGTGGTTCCCGAGACAAGGCGTTGAACTCAGATACGCAAATTGGCGGCAAGGGAAACAGCAAGGAGAAGTTGATATTGTAGGTTTGAATATTGCACGTCAAAAGCCATATTGGGCCGTAGAGATAAAATGGTCTGATTATTATTTCTCTAATCCAGGAGATCTAAAATCTCTCTATTACTTTATGGATCGTAACGCTATGAATAATGCGTTAGTGACGAGTGTCAAAGAAAGTGGATTAAAAGAGTTAAACGAAAAAAGAATTCATTTTATGCCGGTTGCTTGTTATGCTTATATAGTAGGAGAAAATACATTAAATCAAACTAAAAGTATGTATGGTCTTTGATTTTAATTGGAGATGGATTATCAAATAGACACATATAAATATGCTTATTTGGATTTTGATAGCTTATGCATTGATTTACAATTAATTATAATAACAAAATAGGCAGGTATTAGAATTTTTAAAAGTAATATTGATAAAGTTTAGACAAACAAACTATAATCACGCAAACGAATCGCGACAGGAGTCAAAACGAAAAGCGAGTTTTCTATTCAAAACGAAAAGCGACAAATA
>CALVDP010000102.1 GCA_944326315.1 uncultured Bacteroidales bacterium | reverse complement strand
TATTATAGGATAAGTTATGTCAAGACGTTTTGTAGTATTTGCTGCTTTGTTCCTGCTCTTCTTTTCGGTGGCCGGATTCCTGCCGGGTGCGGAAAGCTGTGCCAGGACTCCGGACGGCAAGGACAAGGGTGCCGGAATCTATGATTATGAGATAAGAATCGGCTGGGGAGGTTATCCGCTAGCGGACGGCCTGTTCTTTTTCGACAGTTTCCCGCTTTTCATGAAATATAATGACATGAATTATTATATCCCGTCTTCCATGGAGGACATATACAGGGATTACCGTGGTCCGGCGTACATGACCGGACTGATATCCGCGGAGTTCGACATCAATTTCAAACGATGGTTTGCGCTGACTGTAGGTCTCGGGTTCAACGGTATTTTCCAGAATGTCTATGATCCCATGACCGGGCGCAGGGCAGGGCAGAACAGCGGTATCTCTGTCTCCATTGTCCCGGAGGCAAGATTCAACTGGCTGAACAGGGATATGGTACGCATGTATTCTGCAATAGGCCTCGGACTGACGCTCGGCAGCATGACGGAGAGGGATTTCGGATATACGGACCTTATGCTGTATCCTGTGGTGCAGGTGACCCCTGTGGGAATATCCGTCGGGCGCAGGGTCTATGGTTTTGCCGAGGCAGGCATCGGTACGCAATTCCTTGGCGGAATGGCAGGTGTCGGCGTGCGTTTCTGAGTGAAATTCCGCCTGCCGGCAGGAAGACAGTGTTTTATTTGTAATTCTTTGGGAGTGTTGTCATGAATAGTTTTTTACGTATTCCGGCATTGATGCTGCTGCTTGTTCCGGCCGTCTCGTGTATGGTCGATACCGGGAGCGGCAGCTACCGTGACAAGTACAGTATAATTCATTATTCGGAGGATATCGTCGAGGTGGAATATGTCATGCGTCCGGCGTCGGCCGTGATTATCGCACGCGAGGCGGAGGCATATCTTTCCCTTGATGATGCTGAAAGGGAGGATTTTGATATAAATTCAGTCTTTCCTGGAGGTATCAGGCATATTGACCGCAATTCGATCAACCTTCCGGATTGTGCCAACGTCTATTCCTATGGACAGAGATTCGGCGAGACCGGTTCGGAGTGGACAGTGTCGCTGACGTCCCAATATTTCGCGGACCCATACTATTTCCGAGGCCAGGAGGATTATCGCATAAGGTGCATAGGCAGCGATACGTGGATGATCGTGTCCAGGGTATGTGACGGGATATCCGTAGAGTATGACGACGAGCAGATTGTGGTGAAATATACAGGTGACGGGGACGGATATTCTGGCTACAGGGTCACTGCTTCCGGCCGTACGATGGAGGATGGCGGCTATGAATCCGTGTGCGGCACTTCGGAGGACGGGCTTGAACTCCGCCATCACAAGGATATGGGCGTGTCGGACAATTACAGCGCCTTCTTCGGGTATGCCATGAGGCTGACAGAAGGCAGCTTCGGCGTTACAATCTACAGGGATGGCAACATGCTGGACTATTGCAGCATAACATATACTCCGGACAATGTCCTTTATGATGTGAGCCTGGAGTGACGGGCGGACTGACTTTTTGTCAGTATATTCCCGGGGGAACGGATTTTGACTTGAAGGGGCTCGAGCAAAAGGAAAGAGATTTCGAAGAAATCGTAAAATATATTCGATTATGGCAAATACAAATAAAGGTACTATTGGAGTAACTACCGAGAATATCTTCCCGGTAATCAAGAAGTTTCTGTACTCTGACCATGAGATTTTCCTGAGGGAGCTCGTAGCGAACGCTGTGGATGCGACACAGAAAATGAAAGCTCTTGCGGCATCCGGCGACTTCAAGGGCGAGCTGGGTGACCTGTCCATAAGGATTGAACTGGACAGCGATGCCAAGACACTGAAGATCATTGACCGTGGTATCGGCATGACGGAAGAGGAAGTGGACAAGTATATCAACCAGATAGCCTTTTCAAGCGCCGGGGAGTTCCTGGAGAAGTACAAGGACCAGATAAGCAGTATTATAGGACATTTCGGACTTGGCTTCTATTCAGCCTTTATGGTGGCGAAGAAAGTCACGATAGACACTCTTTCGTGGAAGGACGGGGCCAAGGCTGTCAGATGGTCATGTGACGGCAGTCCGGAATATGAACTTGCGGAAAGTGACAAGACTGACAGGGGATCTGTCATCACCCTTTATATTGACGATGAGGAAAAAGAGTTCGCGGAGAAGGGCAAGATACAGTATCTGCTTGACAAATACTGCAAGTTCATGCCTGTGCCTGTCGTTTTCGGCAAGGAACAGGAATGGAAGGACGGGAAATATGTCGACACGGACAAGGATAATGTCATAAACAAGGTCGAGCCGCTTTGGACGAGGAAGCCTTCCGATCTGAAGGAAAAGGATTACATGGATTTCTACAAGGCACTTTACCCGATGCAGGAGGAGCCTCTGTTCTATATCCATCTGAACGTGGACTATCCGTTCCATCTGACAGGTATTCTGTATTTCCCGAAGATCAAGGACAGGATGGAGCTGACACGCAACAAGATACAGCTGTACTGCAACCAGATGTTCGTGACGGATTCCGTGGAGAACATCGTGCCTGACTTCCTGACGCTTCTGCATGGTGTGATAGATTCCCCTGATATTCCTTTGAATGTTTCCCGCAGTTATCTGCAGAGTGATGCCAATGTGAAGAAGATATCTGGCTACATCACAAGGAAAGTGGCTGACAGACTGGAGGAGATATTCAAGAATGAAAGAGAGGCGCTTGAGAGCAAATGGGACAATCTGAAGCTCTTCATAGAGTACGGCATGCTGTCAGACGAGAAATTCTGCGACAGGGCCATGAAGTTCTGCCTGCTCAAGAACACTTCGGACAAGTATTTCAGCATAGATGAATACAAGACTGCGATAGAGACAGAGCAGACGGACAAGGACAAGAAGATTGTCTTCCTGTATGCTACGGATGCCGTTGCGCAATACCAGTATGTCGAGGCTGCGAAGGATAAGGGCTATGACGTCCTGCTGATGGACTGCCAGCTTGATGCTCATTTCGTCAATCTTCTTGAGTCCAAGATAGAGAACAGCCGTTTCGCAAGGGTGGACTCTGACAGTATCGGGAATCTCATACCTAAGGAGGAACGTATCCGTCCTGAGATGAGCGACCAGGACAAGTCAGATCTGGATGTGATTTTCAGGAGCATCCTTCCGACGGAAAACAATTATTATGTTACCGCAGAGAATCTCGGTGAGGATGCAGCACCGATACTCATAACCCAGTCAGAGTTCATGAGGCGTTACAGGGACATGTCTTCACTCGGTGGCGGGATGAATTTCTACAGCGAGATGCCGGAGTCATACAATATTACTGTGAACATGCAGAATCCTCTTATACTCAAGGTGATGGGTGCTAAGGCCGAGGCTTTCGCAGGAAAGGAGGTCGCAGACCCTGTCAAGGATCTTCCTGACGGAGCTACCGAGGAGCAGAAGAAGGAGGCGCAGGAGCGCAAGGATGAAGCCGTGAATGCCCGTAATGCCGAATTGAAAGAGTTCGCCGGAAGCAATGAGATATTGAAGCAGGTGACAGATCTTGCACTTCTGTCAAATGGCATGCTTAAAGGCAAGGCTCTGAGCGACTTCATTTCACGCAGCGAACAGGTTGTCGCGGATGCGTACCTGAAATGACAGAGCACAGGTTCGGCAACTTTGATTTTATCCGGAAAAAAGGACGTTGTGTCATAATTTAAAGGGTCTGCATCAAAACACTCATTTTGATACAGACCCTTTTTTATTTTTGTCCGCGATGTCCGAAACGAAATATTTTAACGTCAGTTCGACGAATTATTCTGTTCAATATCAGAGATTCCGTCGAACTGACGTTACGATTTCTTCGAAATCCCTTTCCTTTTTCGTGTCACCCCTCTTAAATTCTCCCCTGCGTAGGGGAGAACTTACGCCGGACTTCGTCCTCTATAGAGGTAATTCTCTGAAATTCATTTCATTCATTTCATTCATTTCATCGAATTCACGTTATTTTAATGTAAACTGTATGGAAATAGGAGATTTATGTGTAAGTTTGTAGAAAATGTGTGAAATCAATTTTATTAAAATATTTCTATGAAAAAATTTTTACTTTCTATCGTGTCGGCGGCGTCTGTGCTTGCCATGGCATCATGTGACGGAGGCAGTGCCGGGTCCGGCAATGGAAGCACTTCTAATCCTCTTACTCCTGAAGAAAACCGGGCCAGACTTGAACAGATCGGACTGGATGCTGTCAACATGGCCGCACCGGACAGACAGATCGAACTTCTGGAGGCCATTGACAAGTTTTTTGAGTACATTTCCGAGTATGAACTGGATTTCAGGGATGACACTTATGTGCCTGGATCATCTTACAGGGCTGTGAATCCAGTGCAGCCGATGAGCGCCCTGATGAGTGCCGCGCAGAGCCTGGCCGAAACTTCGGACCCTTATGTATTGAGTAAGGCTGTCCAGGAAGATTCCTATATTTACGAGGCCTCACGCCTGTATGGAATATATGAGTTTACCGGAAATGAGTGGAAATATACTGCTTCCGATTCTGAACTGACCTTTATCTACCCTTGCGACGGAAAGGATATCCGTGCGACTGTTTCCGGTTCGGGGCGTGAGTACAGCTATGAGTATACATCCGAGTGGTTGGAGCCCGGCTATTCAACACCGTCCGGAGATTATGTACCCGGTGACACGTATATCGACTATTATACCATTGTCATTCCGGCGAAGATAGTGGCATCCATCACTTCCGGTTCGGATCCGCTGTTCAGTCTCGAAGTCGATGGAGAGTATGACGAAGGCAGCAGGGTGAATCAGACCCTTTCACTTGTAGCCGGAAGCTATGATGTGGATATGTCTCTGGATGTCAGCAACAGCAATATCTCGCAGAACATGACTTTCGACATAGACGGTACACGTTTTATCAGTTCAGCCGTTTCCGTTTCAGGTACGGGACTGTGCGATGTTGACAGTTATCAGGAAAATGTCGAGAACATGTTTTCTGATGCCACGGTGAAGGTTTCTGTCCTCGATCTTAATGTAGAGGCAAGGAGCATCGGGAACATAAGCAGATTCATAAACGATTATATCGACATGGATGACGAGGCATACGCCTGGGATGATGATCCTGCGGTGCTAGAGCCGGAAAGCAGTCTGCCTCCGACATGGGCTAGCGAGGAATATATTGCGAGGCTGAGTGAACTGATCAATTCCAATTTGGCGGTATCTGCGTCTTACGGGGCCAACGAGCCTTTTGCGGACTTCATCGCCAAACCGATGTATTCACGGGATCTTTATTTCAGCGACGAATATATTTATCGTGACGATTGGGGGAATACTTATCCGCGATATGAATACCGCAATTTCAGCGGGTATGAAGTCTCATATATAATAAAGTTCAGAAATGACGGGGCGGAGTTTGAAATCACCGATTTCTTCAACGAAGATGACTATGCTTCTGTAGTTGATGCCGCAGAGTCCCTGGTCGACAGATATGAGTATTATCTGGATTATCTGTTCAATTATTAACTGTAACAAGACCCTTCTTTTCCCTTTGAGGCCGGACTTCTGGCTGCACACATGCAGGCGAGACAGTCCGGTTTCATTTTCCGGCTTCATCCTTGATGACAATCTCCACGATGTCAGTTCCGTAACCGCACCAGATGCCTCTGCCCCCGGAAATATTCGATTTCAGGTCGGAAGTGTTTGGAAACAGGATGTTGGCACCGTTGGTGACTTCGTTTTCATAGCTGCTCCAGAACTCGAAACCGGCTTCAGGCACTTGTGTGAACTTGACATACACTGTGTCTTCCGGTTTGAAGAAAGGTGTGTGCTCGTATAGCCTTGTATGTCTGAATGCTCTGTTTATGATCATGTAGGCGTCCTCTCCGAGGACTTCGTCGCTGATATCTCCCATAAATGCCGCGAAATAGCGTTTGTCGGTATTCTTGACCTTTGTGAATGCCTTGTAGAAGTTCTTCCGGTCAGGGTCGTCCCTGAAATATATCCGTATGCTGTAAAGGGTGTCGCATGTCAGGCTGGGGGACACCTCGTATCTGTCGACATGTACCGGTTCCGGGACTGTGGTCTCTGCGACAAGGGTCCTTCCGGAATATTTTACAGTGAGAGTATATGTCCTGCCTGGCACACCCTTGATTGACGAGCCGGAATAGACATACGGCGGAGTATAGTTGGTGTCTATCTGTCCCACAAGCATTTCTGTCTTTTCTCCGTCGGAGACCGACACCGTAGCCCACCTTATCGGAATATCCTTCATGTCCATAGGCCCGCTTTCAGTGCTGTTGTTGTAAGGGAGCATCTGGGTCAGTATTACGGTAGCAGGCTCTCCGTCATCGATCCAGCCTTCGACCGCGATCTGTGGCTCGAAAATATTGTCCACATCCCAGTTTACAGAGCAGGACAGGAGTATGGAAGGCAGCAGGAAAACGATTGTCGGCAGTCTTTTCATTTTTTCAGAAATTTAACGTATAGCTGATTGAGGGGACGATGGAATATAATGATATGTTCTTGATGCTCATGTCGAAAGTGCCGGTATCTTCGTTGGCATTGAACCGAAGATCCCGGTAGAGGGGATTCTTGCGTGCGTAGACATTGTATATCGATGCATTGAGCGAATGCCTGCATCGTCCCCTTTGCCGGAAATTGTATGTGACGGAAAGATCAAGCCTGTGATAGTCAGGCATTCGTGCACTATTGTGGTCTCCGTATTCCTGTATCATGTTTTCGCCGACGAGATAGATGCCGACAGGTGGGGTGTAGGTTCTTCCGGTGGCATATACGAAGACGGCGGAGAAAAGCCATCTTTCTGCCGGGGAGTAGCTGGCGGTCGCGGCAAGATTGTGCGTGCGGTCGTGTTTTGCCGGGAAGACAGCCCCGTCCATTATGTCGGGGAAGGATCTCTCAGACCTGCTAAGGGTATAGCTTATCCAGCCGTTGATCTTGCCGCCGTTTTTCTTGAGCATGATTTCTATACCGTAATTGCGGCCTTTCCCGGATATGACGTGTTCTTCCGGGTCATACTTGCGGTTTACCATGTCGAAAAGCTCTCCGTCATATTCCAGGACATTGTCCAGAAGACAGAAATACGGTTCTATGCTGTACTCGACGGCGCTGTCCCACAACAAGTGTGAGAACCCCAATGAGGCGGATTCCGATATCTGCGGGCGTATCTTGTCGGTGACCGGTGTCCAGTAGTCTGTGGGCATTCCCATTCCAGATATGGAGACCATGTTCACGTATTGTCTTTGAATGGCGAATGCGGCGCGCAGGCTTGTCTGCGGCGTGGGTCTGTATCTTATGGAAAACCGTGGTTCCGGGCCGGTGTACAGGCGTTTCCCGGTGGAAGCTCCGCTGTATCTCAGTCCGATGTCTAATGTCAGCGGGAAGTTGAACCAGATGCTGTAGTCTGCGAATATCCCGAACTCGTGTGTGTGGTACGGCGCCGGACGTCCGATGTCGTCTATGAGACTGTTGAGTCCGTTTATTATCGGATATTGCACATTGGACAGGTGGAATGTGTAGCTGCCTCCGAAGCTCAGCCTGCTTTGTCTGAAGCTCAGTTCCGTAAGTCCTTTGTATGAAAAGTCCGTTATGTCGGACGGCATTTTTATAGATGCCGGGTCCCTCTCGATGGATATGTTGTTGCTGTAGCGCGAGAATGACAAGATGTGTCTGTTCCTGGTCCTTTCGCCACTGGTTCCTTCCCATATTATGGATGCTGCGGCATTGTACCACTTCAATGCGGCGAGCATGGAATAAGTCTCCTGCATGAAATGGAGCCTGTCATGTCCGTAATATCCGTTTATCTTCAGGGTGTTGTTCGGGTCAAGTCTTGTCAGCAACGTGATGTTCCAGTCCTGGAAGCCGTACTCGGGCATTTCCGTGTCTTCCCGCATGACCTTGGCGGTCCCTTTCAATATGTAGTTGATATATGTGCCCCTGCCTGAAAAAGTTAATGTCGAATTTTTCCACAGCGGGACAGCCAGAGTGCCTTGTGATGATATGAGCCCTATGTTGAGCGTACCTTTGGCCTTCCCTGTCATGGTGTCTGTTGTCCCGATATCTATTACTCCTGATGTGCAGCTTCCGTATCTTGAGGGGATTCCCGATTTGTAGACTGTGGCGGATGCCAGATGGTCGCTGTTGAATATGGAGAAAAAACCGAGCAGGTGGGCGGGTGCATAGATCGTGGCCCCATCCAGCATGATGAGATTCTGCCCGGGATCGCCACCTCTGATGTAAATGCCTGAATCCATTTCCCCGGAGGCAAGAACGCCGGGCATAAGCTGTATTGTCTTCAGAATATCCGGCACTCCTAGGAATTTAGGAAGTCCCGAGATGCTTTCCGCATCCAGTCTCAGGTTGCCGGACATGATGCCTTCTATCCGTTTCTCGTTCCGTGAGGATGTGACGACGGCTTCTTCAATGAGCTCCATGTCCTCGTCTGCTGCCAGGCTGTCAGGCATGTCATGTCGTTCCTGTCCTGTAGCCTGCAATGCGGCGCAGAGCAGGAAAACGGTCAGAATAGTTGTGTGCGTGGGCATAGGTATTGGCTTTCCGGCTTTCTTGACATTATTTTATCAGGTTGAGGAACTCGTTTCTCGTCCTTTCGTCTTTGAGGAATACTCCGGAAAACGCAGATGTAGTGGTGATGGCGTTGGCTTTCTGGACACCACGTATCTGCATGCACGTGTGCGCAGCCTCTATGACGACCGCTACTCCTAAAGGGTTGAGTGTCTTCTGGATGCAGTCCCTGATCTGGACTGTCAGCCTCTCCTGTACCTGAAGTCGTCTGGCGTATGTTTCCACGACCCTGGCTATCTTGCTCAGCCCTGTAATGTATCCGTCCGGGATATAGGCGACATGCGCTTTCCCGATGAACGGCATGACATGATGTTCGCAGGTCGAATATAATTCGATGTCCTTGACAAGTACCATCTGCTTGTATTCTTCCTTGAATATTGCTCCTCTGATGATTTCCGATCCGTCCTGGCCATAGCCTTGTGTCAGGAACTGAAGGGCCTTGGCAACTCTTTCCGGTGTCTTCAGAAGTCCTTCGCGTTCAGGATCTTCCCCGAGAAGCCGGAGTATTTCCCTGTAGTGTTCCGCTATGAGTTCCGTTGTCCTGTCCGAATAGATATCTTCTTTTGTATATGCCATTATGTCGTCAAATTAAGTATGGTACATTAATTGTCTGGAACAATCCCGACGCAAAATTAGCAAAAAGAATCCATCTTATATTTTTTTTGTATATATTTGCGTCCTGGTTGGTCGGATGACCGTAATTTTGATTGTAAATACCTGAATATAAACGATATAAAACTGGTTTTACTATGTATTGGACACTTGAACTTGCGTATAGGCTTGAAGACGCTCCTTGGCCGGCTACTAAAGAGGAACTTATCGACTATGCCACACGTTCCGGGGCGCCTCTTGAGGTAGTGGAAAATCTTGAAGAACTGGAGGATGACGGCGAGATTTATGAAAGCATCGAAGATATTTGGCCCGACTATCCAACAAAGGATGATTTCTTTTTCAACGAGGAGGAATATTAATTGACAAAAACGGCTTCCAGGTACTCTGGAGGCCGTTTTTTTACTTATTAGTGCCATTTCTGCGGAAATGGCACTATGCGTTTCAGGGCATTCTACGGCAGGGTGCGGAAGAATAAACTTACTAAAAACTTGACTAGTAAGTATTCTTAAAATTATAAAAATAAGTATATTTGCAAAAAGAGAATACTTATGGGAAAGATCAAGTCGGAAATACCTAAAGGTCATTTTGTCTTCAGGAACGCCCCCAATGCCAAAGGAGAACGCGCTCTCAATCTACAGTATGTCTGTAATGGCGTACCGGTGTATAAGTCTACAGGCATCTTTCTGCATCCTGACATGTGGAATGCGGCGACTCAGGAAATCAGGGCAAAGTGTCCTGATGCGACCCGGATCAACAGGCGCCTTAAAGAATTCAGGAACAGTATCGATGAACAGATTGAAAATTGTGACGAGGTTGTTACGGTGGAAGTTCTGAGGTCGATTATTAAAGGAACATACGGCCAGACGGGAAAGGATACTCCTTTTATCCAGTATGCAGTAAAGTTGAACGAGACCCGATACCAACAGGGAAAGATCGGGTATTCCACATATTATAATGCAACTCTCAATTTGCAGCATTTCAGACGGTACTTCCTTGAAAATCGCATCCCAGAGCCGAGAGTGTCCAATATAACTATAGGTATGGTAGACGGCTTTAAGGAATGGAATCTGACGAGCGCGAAGATGAAGTCTAAGGAGGCTATCAATAAGAAACTGACCCCTATTATCAAGGCTGCAAGATACGCTGCAGATAATGGGCTGTTGGACGCCAAGACAGCGACAGCCATAGCCGAATCCTATCTTGATACCAAGACAAGAAAGTATGAAGGCGAAACTGAAGAAAAAGAAGTGCGATATCTTAATGAGGATCAGATAGCCAGAATTAAAGATCTGTATGGCACAATTCACGATGTCAGGAGATTGAGAATCCTCGATATGTTCCTCTTTGCCTATTATGCCTGCGGACTGCGAGTCTCGGACATTATCACATTGGAATGGAGCCACATCAATTTTGATGACAGGGGCCTCATAAAACAGATCGTAAAGACAAAGAACACACTGAGGATTCCGTTGTGCGATGAAGCCATCAATATCCTCCGGAAATATCAGCATGAAAACAAAAATCCACGTTTCGTGTTCAACTGCCTTCCGGTGGATTTCAATCTTGATGATCCGGCAAGGTTGGATACCTGCCTGAAGAGCAATAACCGGAATTTCCAGACATCATTAAGGACAATCGGGAATAAACTCGGACTGCCGTTTAACCTGACAATGCACGTTGCCCGACATTCGTTTGCGGTTCAGGCTCTGAATAACGGAATGGATGTCCATGTCATCAGTACATTGCTGGGACACACATCCATAACTGCAACGGAAAAGGTCTATGCAAAATTTCTGAACAAAACGCTCGACCAGGCCCTCATAGACAAGATGCCGTTCAGCTTTACGGCACAATCAGATGAGTAACGCAGCTTCTCTAATAATAAGCGTTCAAAATTCTTTTCAGAATGAATTAAGTTTATTATTTTTGTATCAAATAAGAATTACTTACTTTTCAGATTTATAAGAATTATGGCAACAATAGCATCAATGTCATCGAGAGGTCAGATAGTGCTTCCGGTATCCATAAGAAGAAAACTGAATCTTGGAGAAGGCTCTCAGTTCCTTGTCATATCAGATGATGAGAATATATTGCTGAAGCCTGTAAGGGAACCGTCATTGGATGAATTTTATTCATTGATTGAAAAGGCACAGGAAACAGCCAGAAAGATTGGCCTTACTGAAGATGATATCAATGCCGTTATCAAGGAAACGAGAGCAGGAAAACGGAAATGAGAATAGTTGTAGATACTAATGTAATAGCCTCTGCAATATATTTCGGGGAAAGCCATTCGAATTGCTCAAACTGATTATGGAAGAACGGATTTCCGCCATAGCCAGTAAGGATATTGTTGAAGAATACGAGGAAATACTCGCCAGATTACAGCAGAAATTCCCGAAGTTAAGCAAATCAATTTCTTTTCATGAAATTGTGGGGAAACTGACCATAATAAATGTCTCGACAGATATCCATGTGTGCAGAGATCCGGATGACGACAAATTTATATCCTGTGCTGTTGATGGGAAATGCGTATATGTCGTCAGCGGTGACAATGACCTGCTGGTATTGAAAGATTATGAAGGAATAGAGATAATAACAGTTGCGCAGTTTTTTGAAAGATTCAGCGAGTAATATCATCCCCTTTCAGATAAATTAGGCCTGTTATATATTCAATTCTTTTTAGGAAGTCTGAAGGCATCGTAATGATTGCTCAAAAGGAACCTGCGGATATCCTCATCAGAATAGAAAAACTTGTCCCCGATTTTAGTGTAGGGCAGGTATCCCTCTTCCCGGTATTTCCGGAGAGTCCTTTCGCTGACTCCCAGCAAAGCCATTATTGATTCATTGTTGTAGACTTTCAAAGTCACTTTTGCGAGCTTTGCCAAAGCATCTACCAGTTTATTGATACTGATTGAAGTATGATCTTCCATTTGTTCCGCCATTGATTACGGGACAAAGGTATGAATTTATTTTATAAATACAAGTGTTTTGCTAATATATTGTCGAAGTATGCAGTAAGAGACGGCAGTTTATTTTTGCAATGTGTAAATCTGAAACTCGACCGTCGAATTGAACTGGGCAGCTATTTCCTGAAGTCTTTGAAGACTCACTCCGCTTTTCTTGATCATGTCTCTGGCTCCCTGATCGCTTATATTCCTCTTTGCGGCAAATTCTGGTATTGAGCATCCTAATGCCTCTATATACCTTTTCAATACATTTTCTTTGTGCATGGATTCGGAGTCTGTGACCAAGATGTCAGTGATATCTTTGCCATTTCTTGTGATGCGCATGCTTAATTTCGAACCAAATGCTGCGCAAATGTCTGCAAGCATGGATAGCTTCATGTCATCCTTGCTGATTGCGCGAGAAATCGTACTTTCTGCAATTTTTGTGGTTTCGAAAATCTGTTTTCCTGATAGGCCGGCACTCTCTTTCCAGTCAAGAAAAAATTTCAATGTCTTGACTTTTAGGGCATTCTCCTTACTGGTACCTCTTCCCCTTCGTTTATTAGCTTCAATCATTAAATTAGCAAATAACTTGTATTACTCAAAGAAATGAAGTATTATTGCAGATGCTAATTATATTGTTATTCTGCTTGTAGTATATGGCAAATATAAGAAGAAGTAGAGAGCAATGCAAGTAAAACAGAACAATATAGAAGACAGAAGCAAAATGAAATGAAGGAATTACTGAAATCAGTTCCCATATTGCATATTCTGGAGTCGATGGGCTACGAAATGAACGGAAGAAAGGGAATGTATTTGTCTCCATTCAGGAAAGAATCGATACCATCATTCCATGTTGATTCCAGACTGAATGTCTGGTATGACTTCGGTAAGGGGGAAGGCGGTGACAATATCCGGCTTGTCCAGCTTCTCAAAGGATGCAGTTTTAAAGAGGCTGTGCGTTTTATAGATAATATGCAGGGCACATATACTGCACCCATAATCAAAACTTGCAGCATATCATCAAATATCAGACAATCAAGTTTAGTCCCGGTGCTGATTACGGATATTATAAATCCGGCATTGCTAGACTATGCAGCCTCAAGAGGTATTCCTTCGAATATCCTCAGACAATTCTGCAGACAGGTGCATTACAGAAACCTTAATAACGGAAAAGAGTATTATGCAATAGGTTTCCCTAACAACAATAATGGATTTGTATTGCGAAGTGCCTATTTCAAAGGTACTTCAAAAGGCGGAATTACGACACTTAATCCTGAAGGCAGAATAGTGCAGCGACCGGCGTCAGAAATTACTCTGGTCTTTGAAGGTTTCTTCAATTTCCTGTCTTATCTGGCAATCAGAAAGAAAATCATACCAGGAAACGATGTGCTTGTCATGAACAGTGTAGGGAACATAAAGGCGTCGTTGTCCTGGGTCTCAGCGCATAAAGAAGCTGAATGCTATCTTGATAATGATGCGCCAGGCAGAAAGACTCTTGACAGTATCACAGACAGATGTCCCGGAGTGGAAATCTGCAATCATTCTATAGAGTATGATGGATTCAATGATCTAAACGAATATCTGAAAGCGAAACTGTCAGAAAATCTTGATCAAGGTACTGGAACAATAGAAGTTGTCAAACATATAAGACATTGACTTATGGGAATATCCGGAAGTATAGATCCGATAGCAAGAAAGTATGCGGATATATTTGTAGCAAAATTTTCCGAGATAGACGCAAATGGTTGGCAGAAACCATGGATATGCGCTCGTCCGGATATTGTGCCACAGAACATTTCAGGCAGACCGTATAAGAATGGAAACGCATTGTTCCTTATGCTGGCAGCATCTGTAAAGCAATACAGATATCCTCTGTATATGACATATAATCAGGCGAAGAATTTTGGTGCCAATGTCCGCAAGGGAGAGACATCATATCCTATTGTATATTATGCCGAATCTGTATGTGATGCAGATACAGGTCATAAGACTGACATTACTCCTGAAGAATACCGTCTGATGGATAAAGAAGAAAAGCAGCAGTACAAACTGAAATGTCAGATGATAAAGAACAATGTATTCAATCTTGATCAGACCGATATCGCAGAAACAAGACCTGATATTATAAGAAAACTTGACAAGAAGTACTGCTCGCCAGAGGTGAAAGCAATAAGAGAAACAGAGGTTCAGAAAATAGACAAGATGCTTGAAGAACAGACATGGCTCTGTCGGATAAAGTTAACTGAAGGAGATTCCGCATACTACAGCATATCAAAAGATTTTATCGAAGTCCCATTAAAAACGAGATTCCCTGACCAGAGATATTTTTACGGGACATTATATCACGAAATGGCACATTCTACAGGAGCACCAGGCAGACTGGACAGGGATCTGGTCGGTGGCTTCGGGTCGAAACTTTACGCCGGCGAGGAGCTTGTCGCAGAATTGTCTTCTGCGATAATGTCTTGTATTACCGGTCTTGATTCTACTATAAAAGAAGAGAATCTGCAGTATCTGAAGAACTGGTCCGAAGTAATAACAGACGATCCTAAAATCATCTTTTCGGCGGTAGCCAAGGCCTCCGCAGCTGCCAATATGATATGTCGGGAACTGAAAATCGAGCAGACTCAGGGCATAGATATGGTTGATCTGTTAGAAAGTGCAAACGTCGGAGATAATTTGGATAATACATTGTCGGATGTGACTATGGCACAGAAGTCCTCGTATGAGGATTTGTCTCATGGAATACAGATGCATAGATAATGCTCTTATGAATCTGCATGGCAGGAATACTGCCGGTATAATAAAGGAAAAAGAATGGCATCAGTAAAAGTTAAGTTCCGCCCGTCATCCTCAAAAGGCAAGGAAGGCAGTATCTATTATCAGGTAATCCACAATAGAATACCGCGACAAATCCGTACAGAATATCGTATCCATCCATCAGAGTGGGATAACAACACATCTTCTGTGAAGACATCCCTGTCCGATGAAACCAGAAAAACATACCTGCATTCAGTCATTGAACATATCAACTGGGACATCAGAAGACTGCAGACCATCATTGCGATTCTTGAAAGAAAAGCGGAGCCGTATACCTCGGATACCATAGTAATGAAATTCACACTTCATGGAGAAGAGCAGTCCTTGTTCGGTTTTATGCAAAGTGTAATCGGACAGTTGAAGCATCTGAACAGGGCCCGGACTTCGGAAACCTATACGGCAGCTCTTTCAAGTTTTATGAAATTCAGAGAAGGGTGTGATTTGCTGTTGTGTGATATTGACAGTGATACAATGATGCTATATGAGGCCTGGCTCAAAGCAAGGGGAATATGTCCCAACACTATTTCGTTCTATATGAGAATACTCCGTGCCGTATACAATCGTGCGGTGGAGAAAGATTTCACGGAGCAGAAATATCCCTTCAAACATGTATATACCGGCATTGACAAGACTGTCAAACGTGCAGTCCCATTGAAAGCCATAAGACAAATAAAGGAACTGGATCTGACCATGAAACCGCATTTGGATTACGCAAGAGATATGTTCCTTTTCTCGTTCTACACTCGCGGAATGTCATTCATTGACATGGCCTATCTCCAAAAGTCGGATCTGAAGAACGGGGTGCTCTCATATCGTCGCAGAAAGACAGGTCAGCAGCTCACAATCAAATGGGAAGATTGCATGGAGAATGTAGTCAGCAAATACAAGACCGTCTCTGATACACATTACCTGCTGCCTATCATAACAAACTGTATGTCCAACGACAGGGTACAATACAAGAACGCTCTTTACCGGGTGAACACAGCCTTGAAAGAAATCGCCAGACTTGTAAAACTGCAGATGCCGTTGTCCATGTATTGCGCAAGGCACGGATGGGCAAGCATAGCCAAAAGCAAAAATATACCTGTATCTGTCATCAGTGAATGTATGGGACATGATTCAGAAGAGACCACACGCATTTATCTGACATCATTGGATTCAAGTATAGTCGATAAAGCCAATAGCTTAATTCTCAAGTCAATATAGCACGGACTGCAAAATAGAATGTGTTGAGCAGATTCCGTTGTCTCTTGTTAAGAGTTAGTGTTTAGGACAAAGGTACATAAATATTATGTTAGAATCGGTATAAAACACTTATTTATACAAAATACTCATGACTATTTGCACTAATTCGTTTAGTAAATAATAGCCATCACAGAACTAATTTTCTTACCCTCAAATACTTTTCTTGTTGCTTTTGTCTCTTAACAAGAGATGAATTTCAAGGAAATATTGCATAAATTCCGAGCCGAATCATTCACGGAGAAAGAAAAAGGTACAAAATTCGAACGTCTGATGCGCTCATGGCTGCTGACGGACCCGCGCTACAACGAGTTGGAAAAGGTGTGGCTATGGGAAGAATTTCCCGGTCGCAAGGACTTCGGGGGAACGGACACTGGCATCGACCTCGTGGCCAAGACCGAAATGGGCGACTACTGGGCCATCCAGTGCAAGTGTTACGCCGAGGACACTGCCATCGATAAGCCTGCCGTCGATTCGTTCCTTGCCACGTCGAGCCGCACATTCACCAATGAAGTGACATTCCAGACTACGCGCTTTTCCAATCGGGTGTGGATTTCCACCACTGCTCATTGGGGAAGCAATGCCGAGGAAGCCATACGTAACCAAGAGCCGCCTGTTTCACGAATAGGGCTGGCTGACCTCAATTCATCTCCTGTCGATTGGCAGAAGCTATTAGACGGGCTTACGGGTGACTCCGCTCTTGTCAAGGGAAAGAAACCTCGTGAACACCAGCTTACCGCCATATCCAAGGCATATACCCATTATATGGAGGACGGCAATGACCGAGGCAAACTCATCATGGCTTGCGGCACGGGAAAGACTTATACTTCACTGCTCATCGCTGAACAGTTGCTTGAAGGCAAGGGGCTGGTGCTGTTCATGGTGCCGTCTATCGCACTGTTAGGCCAGTCGCTCAACGCTTGGGCTGCAGATGCGAAGAAACCTATCAAGGCCATCTGCATCTGTTCGGATGCCAAGGCTTCACGGAAAACGCGCAACGACTTCGATGACACGGACGACAGTGTGGTTGACCTTGCCGTGCCTGCATCCACCAACACGAAGTCCATCGCCGCACAGTTGAAGAAATACAGGGAATACGACGGGTTGGTTGTCGTGTTCTCCACCTACCAGTCCATTGATGCCGTTTCTGCTGCGCAACAGGAAATCCTTGCCGAGACAAACGGGGCATATGGTGTCTTTGACTTCATCATCTGTGACGAAGCCCATCGCACTACGGGCGTGAAGATTGCCGACAAGGACGAGAGTAACTTTACCAAGATACATTCCAATGACAACGTGCAAGGTCGGCGCAGGCTGTACATGACCGCTACGCCGCGCCTATATGGGGAATCGGCCAAAATCAAGGCTTCGGAAAAGGATTGCATCCTCTGCTCAATGGACGACAAAGCCCTCTACGGGGAGGAGTTCTACCGCGTAAACTTTTCGTATGCCGTGCAGAACGGCTTGCTGACCGATTACAAGGTGCTTGTCCTGACCGTCAGCGAGGACGATGTGCCGGAGAACATCAAGCGCGACATCACTAACACGACCACCGAACTGAACTTTGACGACACGTCCAAGCTGATAGGCGTAATCAACGGTCTTTCCAAGATGGTGCGTGGCGACGACCACCGCACATGGGATGCCGACCCGCGCATGATGCGCCGCGCCGTAGCATTCTGTTCCGCCATCGGCAACGAGAGTAAGGCCGGGACTTCCAAATATATTGCTTCCGTGCTTCCGAGAATATCTCAAAAGTACGAAGAGAACTTAGATGCAGAGAGCCTGTCGCACACCGTTTCCGTGACCACCAAGCACATTGATGGCTCGATGAACTCGCAGAAACGTAACGAAATTCTGCAATGGCTGGCCGACGAGCCGGAGAACGACCGTGAATGCCGTGTAGTTACCAACGTGCGCTGCCTGTCCGAAGGCGTGGACGTGCCATCGCTCGATGCCGTGCTGTTCCTTTCCGCCCGTAACTCGCAGGTGGACGTAGTGCAGTCGGTAGGCCGTGTGATGCGTACTTTTCATCGCGGGCAACCCGACGAGAAGAAGTACGGTTATATCATCATCCCTATTGTCGTTCCGTCCGACGTTTCGGCGGAGGAAGCACTCGACAACAGTAAAACGTTTGATGTGGTCTGGGCCATTTTGAACGCGCTCCGTTCGCACGATGACCGTTTCAACGCAATGGTGAACAAGATTGCGCTGAACAAGCAGAAGCCAAACAAGCAATCCTCCACTCCGTCTGTCACCATAGGCCGTCCGGGGTTGGGGTCACAGGAGGGCGAAGCCGAAGCACGGGAGATAGAGAAAGCCGAAATCGCCCGTCAGTTGGAATTGCGTTTCGGAGAGTTGCAGGACGGGATGTATGCCAAATTAGTGGAGAAGTGCGGTGACCGCCTTTATTGGGAGAACTGGGCAAAGGAAATCGGACTTATCGCCCACAAGTTCATCGAGCGAATATCCAAACTCATTCAGTCAGGAGTACACAAAAAGGCTTTCAATGAATATCTCAAGGGCTTGCAGCGTGATCTTAACCCGTCCGTCGATGCGGCGCAGGCTATAGAAATGCTGGCGCAACACATGATTACGCGCCCGGTGTTCGATGCCTTGTTTTCGGATTACCAGTTCGTGAACAACAACGCCGTGAGCCGTTCCATGCAGCGCATGATAGACCTATTGCAGGAGCAGGCGTTTGAGAAGGACACCGAAGTTTTAGAGAAGTTCTACCAGTCCGTTAGGACGAATGTCGGCGGCATTGACAATCTGGAGGGCAAGCAGACCATCATCAAGAACCTTTACGAAAAGTTCTTCAAAGGTGCATTCCCGCTTACTGTGGAGAAGTTAGGCATTGTATATACTCCCGTGGAGTGCGTGGACTTCATCATCCATTCCGTGAATGATATCCTCAAATCGGAGTTCAATACTTCATTGACAGAGCCTAACGTGCATATCCTTGACCCGTTTGTCGGTACAGGCACGTTCATCACGCGGCTGTTGCAGTCTGGACTGATACGCAAGGAGGACATGGAGCGTAAGTACCTGAATGAAATCCACTGCAACGAGATTGTGTTGCTGGCCTATTATATCGCTGACGTGAACATCGAATCAGTGTTCCACGACATCACCCACCGAGAATCTTACCTGCCGTACAGCGGCATCTGCCTGACGGACACATTCCAATTAGCGGAGAAGAAGCACAACGAGCTGTTCACGGAGTTTTTCCGAGACAACTCCAAACGGGTAAAGAAGCAAATGGCCACGCACGTGAGAGTTATTGTGGGGAATCCGCCATATTCCATCGGACAGAAGTCAGCTAATGACAATGCGCAAAATTTGTCATACCCTTATCTTGACAACCGTGTTTCAGAAACATACGCAGCAAGAAGTTCTGCTACATTGAGTAAATCCCTCTATGATAGTTATGTAAAGGCATTCCGTTGGGCATCAGACCGTATTCCAAAGGATGCGGGCGGTGTGGTAGCTTTTATAAGTAATGGAGCATGGCTGGACGGTGCAGGACAAGACGGTATGCGTAGATGCTTCGAAGAAGAATTTACGTCTATATATGTGTTGAATCTTCGTGGAAACCAGCGCACTTCGGGTGAATTGTCACGTAAAGAAGGAGGCAAAATCTTTGGCAGCGGCTCACGTACTCCCATTGCTATCACATTTCTTGTCAAAAATCCGACCAAGAAAGGAGAAAAAGCTACCATCCATTATCACGACATTGGTGATTACCTTACCCGTGATCAAAAGCTCAAAATGGTAAAGGACTTCCGTTCCATTGCTTCACAGAAATTGGAGTGGCAAGTCATAACGCCTAATAAAAAGGCTGATTGGATAAATCAGCGTGACGGCGTTTTCGATAGTTTGATTACACTGGCTCCTGAAAAGAAATTTTCGATGAATGCTCAAAGTGTTTTTAGCACTTATGCTATTGGCGTAGCCACTAATCGCGATGCTTGGGTGTCTGGCTTTTCAAGAGAAAAGGTTGCAAGTAATATGCAGTCTATGATTGATTTTTATAATCAGCACATAGATACGAATACCTATTCAGAAGATAAAACAAAAATAAGCTGGACACGTGCGTTGAAGAATGATTTTGCCAAAGCATTGAAATATGAATTTGATGAAACAACATTTGTAAAAGCTACATATCGTCCTTTTACGAAACAACATTTGTACTATCATCGTCCGTTCATAGAATGTCCTGGATTGTGGCAACGTATATATCCAACGGCACAACATAATAATGTTGTCATTGCGGTAAGTGGTGTCGGACAGCAAAAGCCATTCTCTCCATTTATAACAGATAGTATTTCTGATTTACAAGTTGTTGATAAGGCTCAATATTTTCCTCTATATTGGTACGAAGAAAACAAGAATCCGCAAGCCACACTCTTTGATGAAGCAGAAACGAATCGTTATATCCGACGTGATGGCATAACCGATTGGATTCTGCAAGAAGTCCGCAACCGCTATGGAGGCTCACGAGCCATCACAAAGGAGCATATCTTCTACTATGTGTATAGCCTGCTTCATTCCTTGCAATATCGTGAACGCTTCGCCGATGATTTGAAGAAGTCTTTGCCTCGCATCCCTATCGTGGATAACGTTCAAGACTTTATGGCCTTTTATAAAGCCGGAAAGGAACTGGCCGACCTGCATCTGAATTACGAGCAAGGCATCAATATACAGGCCACTGGGCAAGATGGCGAATATGCCTACTTCGCAGAAATGCCAATGAAAGCTTATCAAACTCACCGCGTAAAAGTCTGCGGCGACATTGATATCTGGAAAAGCGGATGGACGGATGCTACCTACCAGCACTTTGCCGTAGAAAAAATGCGCTTTGCCAAAGTCCGTGATGAGAATGGCAAGCTCATAGCCGACAAAAGCAAAATCATTTACAACGGCCACATCACCATTGAGAGCATTCCGCTAAAAGCCTACGAGTACATCGTCAACGGCAAGTCAGCCATAGAGTGGATAATGGAACGCTATGCCGTCACCATTGACAAAGCGTCCCAAATCAAGAATGACCCTAACGACTGGTCAAAGGAACATGAGCAGCCTCGTTATATCCTCGACCTCCTGTTGTCGGTAATTATCCTTTCTTGTCAAACAGTGGATATAGTAAATGCATTGCCAATACTAAAAATTTAATGACTTATTTGACTAATATGTTAGAATGAAGAATGAAAGATACATTGATCGTTTTAGGAAATGGATTTGACCTGGATTTAGGTTGGAAGACTTCTTATGCTGATTTCTACCAAGCGAAAAAACACATATTTCAACGCTACAACGGGATGAAGTATATCCAAGATATGGAGAAAGGAGAATATTGGTATGATTTGGAAGGATATATTAGAGCTTGTTTAGTGAAGTTGCAGGAAAATCGGGCCGATGAATTGAACTCTTTTTGGCAAGTTTGTCGAAATAATATATTTGAGTATTTAAGTATTGGCAATAATGCCATATTTAATACAAATAAACATTCTTGTGCATACATGTTTCTAAGTGGAATCACAAGGAAAACTACCATTGTTACGTTTAATTACACTAATCCTTTTACGAAAAATAATATAGAAAATCATGCTGCAGAATACATACATGTTCATGGAGCATTAGAGAATAATATTCAGGTTAATAAAATTAAACTCGGAGTGGATAGTTTCGTTAGAGATGAGAATATCCTCGTTGATCAGGAATTGACGCAGCCACTAATTAAGTCTTATGGGAATGAATATATTGACAAAGTTTTTCAACTCTTAAAAACCCATAAGAACATTATATTTTATGGACACTCATTGGGACAAACCGATGCTGATTACTTCAAATCATATTTTAAACATGTTATATCAGGAAATATATCTGAACAAAATATCTATTTTATAACGAAAGACACAAAAGGTTTGCAACAAATGAAGGATAGCCTCCGGAGATATAATATTGAGTATAGTGACTTAGTATTATCAAAATCTAATGTATTTCCTATTTTTACAGCACAAGGAGTTGATAATGATGAATTTAAAGAAGTTCTATCTCTAATATAATGGATATGAAATATATTGGTAATAAATCACTATTAGACAGACATAAAGTCGGATTCTCTGCGATGGACATTCCAAATTTGACCGGACCTATTTCATTGCTTATCCAAACTACATATGACAGGGCGGAGAAGTTAAGTAAACGAGCGGATATATCCGTTGTGAGCGGATTTAGTTCAAGTCTAGAAAAGAGTGCCTTAAATATCCTGCTTCAAGGCGAGTGCGGTATCATTATCGTCCTTGCTCGATGCATGTATAAAAGAATACCCAAAGAATGGCAGGCAGCAATGAATGATAACCGTTTGCTCATTATTTCCCTTGAAAAGGACTCTGTCACTCGTGTTACCGTACAGTCATTAAGTAAACGTGATAAGTACATTGCGAAAACTGTAGATGAGTTCCGTAGTATGGAGGTATGGTAGTGTAATCTACTCAGAATAATCATCTTACTGGATTCTATAAAATATGAGTTCCAGTGTCATACAACTGGAACTCAGCTTAATTGTGCTTGTTTATACAATAGTTTGATATGTCATACTTCCCTCAGACCATTTCTTGCTATAAATGGGAAACGAATGATGAAATTTAATTGGTTTAAGACGAAAGAACGTGAAGCAGAACGCATTCTTAACAGATGCATAGAGGTGTCTTACGAGATAACTCATTATCATGAGGAATTGTCTCGGGACGGGATGGCGGAAGTATTGATTTTCTGCATTTGTGTTGCGCTGTATAGAGAAAATAACCCACAGGTAATCGAGGATGTCTTGATTATGTTGATTAGATTTATAGCGGAAGATAATGATGTGCCAAGAGACATTGACGAGATTGCCAATCATGTAACTATGAGAACAGGGGACTATGCGTCAATTATAAAAGATATTGCCAGGAATCTTTCCTCGTTTGATTTGAAGCCGTTGTACTGTGCATTTTATCGATATCCGCTAACAGATGTGCACTGGGCTGTAGCAGAGCCGGAGTATCCGGAGGGCTTTCGGGAAATCGTATTAAAAATTCTTGATATGCTGTTAATCGATAAAAATTAGCTTATATTCTTTCTATGAAGTCTTTGAAATTTAAATCATAAACTTTTTATATCGGAAAAATTTATATGTTGCATCAAAAACTGGTAATTATATGTAACTTTATAGAGTAGAATAGTATTTTACTATTGTTGTGAAACACTATTGTTCCTATATATTTGTTTATTATGAAACGTTTTGTATTACTGTTGACATCAATTGTTTTAACCTATGTGAGCTATGCGCAGGAATTGGACTTTTTTGATTTCATAGAAAACCTTGACTGCAATATCTCAATGGCTGATTTTGAAGAAAAGTATGATAATATTATAAATCAGAACATCACTTCCAACTCACAACTAACTGATAGTACTTATTCTGAGGCATTGGAGAGTCTTTCTGCAACGATGGATAGCATTCTCATTAAGAATAATATGTATAACTTGCATGATTTGAAGATAGGGGAACATAAGCTGGCAGGAACTATTTCACTTCAAAAGGATACATTGATGTTATTGCTTTATCCGACAGCTGTCCCGATGTTTTCAATGGGTGTGGAATCATCTCCGGAAAAAACTGCAGCTGTTATATCCGATATCAATAAGGCGTTTGAAGAAAGATATTATAGACCTATTCCTGGAGTTGATACATTCGAAGATTCAGTGAAAACGGAGTTCGGGGCATACAGATATGAAATGAGAAAATGGGAAGCAGGCAGATATATATTTGAAGTGGCTTTTACAGAGCCAACAAATATTTTGTCAGGGAATTATATTATTACAGTTACCTCTAAAGGTAATCTTCCGGAACAAAATTATGAGTTTAGGAAATCACGTTGGGGAGACACCAGAAATAAAGTCATAATGACTGAAGGGAAAGAAAATGTATCAAAAAATCGAGATATCTATTCATTTTCGGATTATCTTGGAGGTAAACAAGTTGATGTAGTGTATTTCTTTTCAAGGGGAAAACTGTATTCTGGCAAATATTTTAAGTTGTACAGTACCTGGGATAAAGATCTTATTGAAGACTATGAATATTTTTTCAGGTTATTGATAAAAAAATACGGTACACCGACCATAAGGGAAATAAATGATCCTTCTGGTCGATTATATAAAATGTATAACGGAAAGTTAAGTCTGGAAAATTATATTATGTGGCAAACTGAATCGTCATATATAGTACTAATATTATCTGTGGACAGTGAATATAGGGACACTGTATATTTTGGTATAGAATACACTGGCAAGAATTATAATATGGAAGACGCCGTTATGGATTTATTGTAGCAATTCTGTACAGTGTCGGCAGTCGTGATCTTTAGCCTGACACATTTCTCTGACATTTTTAGATTAAAAGTTAAATTTCGCGTAAAATTGGCAATTTTGTCGAATAAGAACACATATGGTAAAATTGTAGATTAAGGCTGGCCGGTGCTTATAAAGAATACGAGTCTCAATTGACTTGCAACTGAGACTCGGTTTAATCTTGTTTATAGTGCAGTTGGGCGCTACTGGGCTTCCCAAATACACTTTCGTCCTGCAAAGGTACGATTTTTTTGTCAATTAGCAATATTTCGTAAATTTTTATTTTTATTTAGACTGACTTTCCGGCAAAATTATACCGGTCAGCCTTTCGATGAGAGATTGTAATGCTGGAGATTGCGAATAGAGTAGCCTGGTTGCCTTATATATTTCATTCCACATATCTTTTGCCCGATTTACAGAAACTTTTTTAAGGAGGAAATCAATCACACGCAATGCTCCATGGAATGTCTGATGTGTGTTTGCAGGAAAAGACGGACACGCGACTCCTGACCTGATACCAGATGTCAGGGTCAATTCATAAAGGACATTGCCGTGCGCGCAAGCATTTCTTACTTCTCGGACCGCCATCATATATGTTTTGAAAGTAGCCGTTGCAGGTTCTCCGAAGTGATTGCTGATTATCTTTTTGTCCGCATCTAACAATAGACTGTCGTATAGAACTTCTATATTCCCAAGTGTCATATACTCCATTGTTTTCCATGCTGGAGCATAGTGCCCTGTGTATTTCTGGTGGTGCCTTTTGATAGGATTCCTTTTTTTGATAGAATCATAAGCCATTGTTTGAAAGTCTGAAATGAATTTGGAAGAAACAACGGTTGGATTGACAAACCAGGTCGGGTCACTAATGTACTTGTTTGACAGTTCATAAATAACAGTAGTTCTGATAGCTACTTCTATTCTTGATAAATATCTGTTAAGTAGATTTCTAAGATCCAAGTCGAAATAATATAAAGCAACTGCATCTTCAATTTTTGTACCTGGTTTGACTTGATGTCTACGACTGGAATTCAGTTTGGGATAAGTTATTTCAAATGGGTGCAAGTAGAATCCAAGTCTGTAGTATCCAATGTCGGAAAGGTATTCTTTTGCTTTTTCTTCATCTGAAATGAGAACGCCTCGTTTTTTCAGGAGCTTTAATTGGTCATCATATGTTGTTGCTCGCTTTGCGTATGCTACTTTTCTTTTTAACATTTTTGATTCAATTTTAATAATTGCAAAGTTAGATATATATTTTGTCATAATGGAAGGCATTTTGACAAATCTTTTCTCTTGTAATGCTCCCATATGTCCTAACTGACAACATTATTCTATGTTGATTGTAGACAATTTTCAGCCTATTCCATCAGTCGTTGGGTCTCGGCTTTGATCAGATTGACGATATCCTGCTTGATTTTAAGATAATTCTGCTCGACGGCAGTCTTATAGTCGGTATTTTCAAAAACTGTGATTTCCGGAATTTCATCCCATTTTGCGACCTTTTCTGTAAATCTTGCTGTATCGATATCTATTGTGCCTGCAAAGAACTTCTGGTCAATCTTGTGTTCGTGGCTGTCGGCTACTTTCCCGACAAACTCTCCCTGCGAAAGGGTTTCAATGCGGTTTACTGGCATAACGTCCTGCATCTGCATCGATATTGAGAATGTCTCCGAATCCGTACTTTCCGATTGCGAATGTTGTTTTTTCCAGTCTTTTCCGAATGACCGGGAGACTTCCTCTGCAGTTCTGCCGTTCACCTGACCGCACAGAAGATTCCCGACAGTGTTGAAAATCACATTGGCTTCCCGTTCCCCGTAGTCTCTTATCAATTGGGACTTGTCCTGCGCTCCGAGTACTATGCCGACCTTGTTGCTTCTTGCTGTTGCAATAAGATTATCAAGCCCCTTTATGAATATGGTCGGGACTTCATCCAGAAGCACCCCGCAATGCCTTTTGCCTTTTTCATTGATGATTTTGAACATTCTTGCAGTAAGGACGGCGAGTGTCGTGCCATATATGCTTTGCCTTTTAGGGTCATTCCCTATGCAGACAATCTTAGGCTCTTCGGGATTGTTTATGTCCAGGTCAAAATCATTGGCAGACAGAATCCAATACAATGCAGGTGAAATGAATTTGTTCAATGGTATCTGGGCTGATGCAATCTGTCCCTGAAGCTGTTCCTGCGCCCCTCCGCCCAAAGCGTTGACAAAAGGCTTTATCTTGACTTCGAGTTCCGGGTAAGAATGCAATATCTTGAAAATCGTCTTGTAATCCTGTCCCATAAGTTCTATCACATGAGGCAGTGTGCAGTATTTCCCGTCCTGGTATATGCGCAGAAACCACATCAACATATCAATATAGCTTTTGGCAGACATCGAGAAGAAGTCCTCCCGTTCGACCGCATTTTTATTGATGTTCAGCATTATGACCTCGGCTATTTCAGTAGTATCCGCAGGGTCGGTAAGATATTTCGGCGATAAAGGGTTGCACCTGTTGCTGTACCTCGGGTCATTGAAATTAATTACATAGAACTTGGGCTTGACATCATAACTGTCTATGTTTGCTTTCAGTTCATTGTATGCAACTCTCGTCAAGTCCGGGAACTTGTAGTCATACACAAACATGGCGTACCCTTTCCTGACCATTTGCTCGATTACCGGATTGTATACTGAAAAAGATTTTCCGGCACCAGGTGTGCCGAGAACAATGGTCGCCCTAAACACATTGATGTTAATCCAGCCGTGGCGAAGTCTTCCCTTATACTGATATGTAGTGGGCAGGTTGATGAAATATCTGTCTTTAACGGGAGACTCACATTGTCTGAATGTGTCCCTTTCATCATCGTAGCCTATGTCTATCCCGTGCAGCTTCCTTCCTGTCAAGGCAAAAGCGTAGGCGGATAAGAACAGGCCTGACAATGACGTAAGACAATACTGCATATCCCCATAATATGGAAGAAGAAAGAGAGCGATTCCGATAACCCCAATGACACATATACTTGCGAAAGAAATCTTAGTACTGTGTCCTGTCTTTGCCAGCATTGGCAGACATACGATAAGAAAGGATATCGACTTGACTGTATAACTGTCGGACAGAAGTCCGTCTGACCGTATTCCTGCAATTATGGTGTCTATGTATATGTGAGTGATTCCGAGTTGCCTGAACAACCCATAGCATCTGTAGTATATCTCGATAGTGAGAATCGATATTCCTATAATTGTGGCGACAGCGTAGTATTTGTCGTATTCCTGGACTCTCATATTTATCTTCTCCTTCTGATCCGGTTCTTCTTCTTATTATTGTCATCATTGAAGCGGTCATCCTTTTCGAGATTATATCCTCCTTCAAGAATGGCAGCGACGGATTTGAGAATGTCATTCACGGAGTTCACTTTATTGATATTCTCTGTCATCGTGGCCTCCTGGTGCTTCTCCCATAATCCGGAATTTTCCATGACATTAAGCATGTCAGCCGAGTATTTACTGCCAAGTCGGTCTCCCGAATAGCAGCATCTTGTCGTGTGGTCAACATATATTACAGATGAATATCTGCCGGAACTGTCCCGTGTCACATAGATGTCAATGCCTTGCTTGCGCAGCATGTTCCTGAAATGCTTATATGAGGAACTGTGGTCAAATCCAGAGGATACGATGTTTTTCAGCCGCTCCTCCGCTTTGTCCCATTTCCTCTTTTTATGTGATTCCCTGAAAATTTTTTCCAGATCATCAATGCCGATGCTCCCGGAACTGAATGCAGCTGTACAGGGCTTACCTCTGTACAGCCCTTTGACAATAAATGTCTTTCCTGAAGTTTCTGACATCATCAGTCCCATCGACCTTAATACTGCCTTGTACTCATCCATGGACGAACAGTTGTATTTCAAGGAGAACCGCAGGAGATTTTCAATTTGTCCCTTGATATCCTTTTCATTTCTGTTGAATCTGGTATATTCTTGACTTTCGGTTGCATTCTTTTTCCTGCCTCCTACCGTATAGCCGTATTTCGCGGCCATTTCTTTTACATGCTGATTGCACCTTCTCCATTCATAATCGGAATTTATCCTTTTGCCGTCCGCTCCGACACGTGAAGAAACAATATGGTAGTGTGTCCTGCCGGTATCATCATGCCGGTAGACAACAAATGGCTGATTCCCGTATCCAAGCCGTTCCATAAGTTCGGTCGCCATTTCCATTATTTTCTCATCGGACAGGTTTTCACCCGGTCCTGGATTTATATGTGCATGAAATGCCTCGTTCCTCGTCCTGATATTTCCCCTGCTGATAATCTCAATTTTTCTGTTGAAATCTTCAAGGGAGGATATTCCTTTGGAAAAGCCTATGATTCTGGCGTCTTCTTCACCGGTTTTTGTCTTTTTCTCATTATACAAGACAGTGTTTCCGACATTCTTATGCGGAGGCTCTATTATCACTACCATATCATTGTTTCTGCCCGAGAGCTATTTTCCAGAGTGTTTCATAATCCCGGACAGTTCATTCCGCTTCTTTCGGGAAACCGACAAGCTCAATATCCAGTACATTGACATTCAGATTTGTGTAATGCTTTCCTTCTTTTTCGGCTTCCTGGATATTCAGACGCCCGACAACCGCCACTTTCTGTCCTTTCTTCAGGAATTCCGTAATTTTTGAATTCTTCGACAGTACACATGAATAAAAAGTGGCGGGGGTTCCTGTCTGGCTCCTTTTCCCTACAGCCACTCTAAAGGTTACAACTTCTTTGTCCTGGATTGTCCTTGATACTGCATCTTCAGTCAAGTTCCCTAAAATCATTACAATTTCCATCTCTTTAATTCTATTTGTTATACATAGCGGTATAGGTACCTGCCTGGTTCCTATGCATTGAAATTTCCTTCTCGATTCTGATGAACAGCCGAATCATAGCCAGTGTAAGTTCCTCCAGTTTTTGTGTGTGGAATCCGAGGCTGTATAGAGACACGGATACGCAGTCTTTTGAAATTGCATCCCGGACTATGGCGTTATACCGTTTTACTATCTGGTTGTAGTTGGCTCCCAGCTTGTTGAAATCAGCCCTGAATTTTATCAGTTTCTCCTGAATCTTGCCCTCTGCATTTTTCTCGCAGGTTATCATAGCCGAATGCTTTTTTATTGCCATATCCCTGAAATATTTTGCGACAGAGCGGTATCCCAGCAGTTCCATTTCTCTTGCCAAAGAAATGTTCTCAAGCTCTGTAAGCCGTATGGTATATCTGATTCTTCGTTTATCCATATCAATATTTCTCGCCGCAGGCGCAATCCCGGAGGGCCGTTTGGCTGCCAAACGTACATCTTGCCTTATATGCTATGTCCGGCGTACCAGGTCTGCAATGCAAATATATGTAAAATTTATTAAATTAGCACAATGCTTGTATTTGATAAAAATGCTCTATCTTTGCAACGAGTGCACAGAAAGATTATGAATGAAATATGCAACTATTGTATATAGACGATATGATTGATGTATTGCAACAGTTGAGACTATAGTGATATTGTATCAGATGTTTATAGTGTGTAATATGTTATTACAAGTTAAATGAAAATTATATGTCTATGGAAAAGTATTTTGCCCAATTCGAAGAAAGTCCTATGCCGGCGGACAATTCGGAAGGAATCAGAAAAGCTGTAGCGGAAATGTCCTCTGTAATGAAAGATGCATCTCCACAATCTGTCGTAAAAGATGACACTGATAAAGAACAGCGGCCGGAACAAACTCCTCACATTGTGAAAATGCAGCGAAAAAAGAAATATCCCCAAAAAGTAAAGATGTGTCAGGTAAGAGTCGGCAGCAAAGTAGCAGCTGTCATCGATGCTGTAAAATGTATAGACAGGATGTCCGGCAATGGCAGCCGGACCACCAATGAAATTTTCACAGAACTCGTCATGGCCGGGCTCTCCTCACTCTATCCAGAAGCGGCCAAACTTCTCAATCTTGCAAGGAAATGAAAATCTTTTTTTCTTTTCACTGCTATGTTATGTTTTGCCAATATATCTTGTTATGATGCTTATCATAATAATTTCTGAAACTGTAACTTGTTGTGCCGGATTGACTTCTGACAATCAAAATCAACCTGACTGCGACAAAATGTGGTACAATGGACGCCAAATACGACAAAAAGAGGAAACAGCATTGTGCTTGCTGCGACAAAATGAGGAAATCCGGTTGAATTACGACAGATTGAGGAAATTCTAAATATGACTGAAAAAGATAAAAATCCAAAAGGCAGGAGCCGGAAATCTGTGGCGAGTTGCACCCTGCGCAGTCAGGAAATGATCCAGTCATATATCTTCACAACAGCAAGATATGACTGTAAGATATATGAAAAACGGATTATCTACCGTCTGATACTGAAACTTCAGGAAGAACTGGAAGGCAAACGGCTTACGCCGGATCTTCATATAGAGAAGACAAAAGACGATGACAGGGTAGTGACTATAAGAATCTCAGAGTTCCTTTTTGATGGAGAACACGCCACTGACAGAATCAAGGCGGCCTTATTGTCCCTGCGAAACAAATTTTTCATTTGCGACAATGGTAAAATTTGGAAAATTGTCGGTTTGATAGAAAAACCGAATTTCGGCTATAAGAGAGGTTGGGTAAGATTCGAGATACAGCCTGAGGTGTATCGGGTACTGCTGGACTTTTCAAAAGGATTCAGAAAATTCGACATAGCGGTTGCCATGAAGATGAAAAGTCCTTATTCTATGCGACTGTATGAACTGATGTCAGGACAAAAAGACCCTCTTGAATTTCGCATTACTGAATTGAAGAAGATGTTTATGCTGACGGACAAGTACAGTAACAATTCTGATTTCATAAGGCGTGTCATAGCGCCGGCGCAGAAAGAGCTTGACGCCAAATCTCCTGTCTCTTTCCGCTTCAAGGTCAGGAAATCCGGTGTCAAAATCTTTTCCATTGTGTTTATTCCTATTGTCTGTCAGGAGCGGCAGAATCCGGTCCTTGTTGAAAGAAATCTTATTTCACAGGTATCGCTTATGTGGGATTTTTCCATAGAGGAGCGCAAGATTCTCTATGAAATTGGATTTTCAGACCGCGAAATCAGGAATAACTACAATCTTTTCCGTAAAGCAAAGTCAATCGTCAATTTATATGAAACCCTTGTCTCGATAAAACACAGGTCATTAACTGCGTCAAATCCGCAAGGATATGTAGTCAATACTATGAAGTATATAATCGGCGAAATAGACGCGAATGAGAAATGAATGTATTAAATTAGCAAAATACTTGTATTAAAATATAAAATTCCTACCTTTGCATCATATTAGCAAAATGCTTTTATGTGCAGGCGTATTACAACAATCGTGTTTATACTTGTTGCATCATCCGTGTTATGTAATGGACAACGGACGATGAGCGAGCAACCCTTTGTTTCCATTGAAGGCTTTTATAATGGAAGTCTCGCCGGAGGTGACATAACGGTGGGTAGATATACGATAAATGCTTTTTGGTTCGGTTCTTTGTCACTATCTCCACATTCGGTAGAATTGGGCCTGAATGATGGGAATGTTTTGGGTAAAACCCTGTATCTCCAAAGTCTGGTCTATGGCGGGTATCAGTACAGAGCAATTTCTTCAAGAAAGCGTAATGCTAATTTATATTTAGGAGGTGCCGTCTTTGCAGGATTGGAAACTTTTGATCCTTTATCGCAGCTTCCTGAAAATATTGATACCGGTTTCAGCAAGAACTCATTCATCTATGGCCTTGCTCCGTTATTGTCTTTTGAGTTCTTTGTTTCCAAAACGGTTTCATTGACAATTTCCGGTAAAATACCAGTCAATTTCTCTTCAAGAATATCCGTATGGCATTACAATATCGGAACGGGTATAAAAATTATGTTATAAAAATATTTCCCGATGTATGAAAAAGTTATTTGCAACGATTCTCTGCGCAGTTTTACTGATTCTTCCGTCAGATGTCTTTGCCCAGGACTGGTCCCTGTCTGTAAATGTTGCTGATCTGGCTGATTTGGCGACAGTGAATGCCGATGTCGGAATTGCTGTAGATCGACATTGGACACTGAATGGGGGAGTGAAGTATAATCCGTGGACATTCCATAGAAATGAGAGTAACCGGCAGATTGCAGAACAGTATCAGAACCGGAAATTAAATATTTCGGCAGGTGCCAGATGGTGGCCGTGGAATGTCTATTCCGGCTGGTGGGCAGGAAGCAGAGTACAGTATCAGGCATATAACAGGGGCGGTCTCCGGAAAAGGTCTGCAGAGGAGGGCGATGCGTTCGGACTGGCTTTTTCCGGCGGCTACTCCATAATGCTCAACAAACATATCAATCTGGATTTCGGTCTTGGTATCTGGGGCGGCTATACACTATACACCAGATATTCCTGTCCCAAATGCGGTGAGATATTGGACAAGGGCGGGAAGTGGTTTGTCCTGCCCAATGAAGTTATTGTTTCATTCTCATTTATTTTCTGACATATGAAAAAGTCTTTTTGTTCTGGATGTTACCGGATTATAATGATGCCGATGCTGCTTTATTCCATTGAAGCATGTGTCAGAAAACCGCTTGAAGTGACAGATATATCTGCCCTGCAGTCAGTGACAATATCTGTTGATAATACTTCCGAGACATGGGATATCGGTACTGTCAGAACATTTGTTCTTGGTTGCGAACCGTCAGAGGCTGAAGTCTCCGGGTATAATCTTATATCAAGGAAAGACGGAATCTTCGAAATTTCCAGAGTGGAAGGGGCAGATAATGTGTTCGATGTGCAGGCAATAGCCGAAGGAAGTGCGATTCTGGTTGCCTGTGCGGATGACAAACGGGACAGTCTGACCTTTTCCGTTGTCGATAACCGTCCGGCACCTGTCGCTCCCGATATTGCCGTATATGTTACGAGACTTGATGTCGTGACAGATATGGTAGAGTTAGATGAAATCTACAAGGCGGAAGATGGCGGGGAATATGTCGTCAATGTCAGTGCCGATGCAGAAAATGTCCAGTTTGAACTGACAACCTCAGATGAAAAAATCGCAAACATAAGGTGGGGTGAAGATGGAGACTGGGTAATATCCGCAGAAAAACCGGGAAAGGCGGAAATAGGATTGAAGGTAACTGATGCAGACGGAAACAGTTTTGATTATCAATATGTTTTTGCTGTGTACGGGCATATTGAACTCAATGCCGAATATGATATGCTTTCAGGAGAAGGCGGGTTTTCATTGTCAGACAACATATATCTGGAACTTACTGCCAAAGTATATATTTCCGCTCAGGTATATGGCTGGCCGTGGAACAATACGGCTGAAGTCGTGACACTGGATGCTGTCCCATATACGGGAATGATACCGCTCAATGAAATGACAGACAACCGCTATTTGCTGGATGCAAAAGAGGTACAGAATGAAATCCAGTCAATGAAATACTGGAACGGCAGCGAGTGGTCGAATTATAATATCCACGGTGTCAGGCTGACATTCGTTATCAGTCTCAGCGATCCTTTTGTGATTATAGATGACATCAAGGATGATCACGACAGATCGGAACCGCTATACTATGATTTCCTGATAGAAGCAAGCCTGAGCCAGGAAGGACTGGAAAGTTTTGAAGAAGACAGTGGAATATTAAGTAAGATAATATCTTAAAAACCAGAGTAATGGAAAAATTCAAAAATAAAATATCTTGTCGAAAGAGTTCATATATCGGTCTGCTGCTGTTTGTCACAACAGTACTGTTCTTCAGTGAACCTTTCACAATTCACGCTTGTACTGACAACGGACAGAAATACCGCAGGATGCAGATGATGCAGTTCTTCAAACGTAATATTCCTGAATATTATCGGACAATGGATAATGATACGGATTCAGCCGCTTATAACATCAAATCCAAATATGGAATATCGGTAAGGGAAGTCTATTGGCATTATCTGGGGCAAAGAACCCCATCGGCTACGCAACAGCCAGCCATAAATGCAGGTCTTTCTGAAGAGGAATTCCCGGCGGATACTGTCATCAGTATACAAGAACATAATGAGTCAGCAATATCTGAAATCGATTCATCAGCAGATAAGGCGGAGCAGTCTGCCGATAAGAATGAAGACCATTACCTGTTCAGGATTTATTTCGGTATTGGAGAATCTGATGTAAAAGAAAGCATCGCCTCTAATAAAGATGCAATAGCCGGAATAAAGACAGTCTTGTCAAAATTGATGACAGAAGGGAAATTAAAAGACTATCATATAACGATTACGGGGATGTGTTCTCCCGAAGGAGCATTCATATCAAATCTCAGACTTGCACAGAACAGGTGTGAAACTGTCGAGAGTTATCTTGGACTCCCTTGCGAAGCAGAACTGAGAAATGAGTGTGAAGGGTGGCAGATGCTTGATGATATGGTTGCAGAAGATTCCGTATTGACATTTGAACAGAAATGCGAATACATAGACATCTGCGAAATTGCAGATTGGGATCGAAGGGAAAATGCGATCAGACAGCAGCCATTTCACGAGTATTTCAGAGATGTCCTTTATCCTCGTCTCAGGGTCGTATTTATAGCAATCGATAGATGTTCTGATTTGAACGGAAATTAAAGTATCACTATAAAAAATCAAAGTTATGTTTGGAAAACTATTTTATGCGGCTGCCGTCCTTGCAGCAATTTGTGCAATTTCGTGTAATAAGGACAATGTTGCGGGTGGACCGCTTTCAGATACCGGCAAGACAGAACTTGCAGTAGGTATCAGCCGTCCTGTGACGAAGTCATCGACAATCACAGATGATGATGAAGTCAAGG
>CALVDP010000101.1 GCA_944326315.1 uncultured Bacteroidales bacterium | reverse complement strand
ACAAAAAAAAGACTTTCATCAGAAAGTCTCTCAATTATTTGCATCTTTTTCTATTTCCTCAAAGTGTCAAACTCCCGGGGGGGAGATTATACATGAAAAAGTTTGGAATCCGTCCGAAAAAGCCTTACATTTGACCGAATTTTTAATAAAAGGAAATGGTTTCGGCTGATGCCACAGAAAGGAATCGGAAACAGTATTGGTTCCCGCTGCGTGTCACCTATTCCAGGGAGATGAAAGTCAAGGAGATGCTGATATCGGAAGGTATTGAATGTTTTGTCCCCATGACTGTCAGGACCGGTACAAGGAATGGTGTCGTGTACAGGAAAGACATACCTGCCGTGAACAATCTGTGCTTCGCCAGATCCCGGAGGCTGACGCTTGACGATGTGCTGGAGAGCAGGGGGATGAGGTCGTATGTGAGCTATATCTGGAACAGGGTCACAAGAGAGCCTTCCATAGTCCCTGACAAGGCTATGGAGGATTTCATAAGGATTTCCGAGGCCCGATTCGAGGATATCGTCTACCTGTATCATGTGTCGTCCACGTTGCGTTCCGGGCAGAAAGTCAGGGTGAAAAGCGGTCCATTTGCCGGTGTGGAAGGTGTTGTGATACGAGTGAAGCGCTCCAGACGTGTGATGGTGGAGTTGCCTGACATGTTTGCAGTGGCCACCAGCTATATCCCCGAGGATAATCTGGAGATAGTCTGAAGCCTGATTAGACTTACATATTTATGCGATGTTCAATTTTGCTGCTGGATAGCGCAGAAAAGACGGCCTCTGGCAATGCATATATGAATTGTCCTCCCGGACACGTTTGACCGGGTGACCCTGGATTGTGTGTTAAGTGTAATAATATTGATTGAGTAGTGGAAAATTTTAATTTAGACTTCTATTGGACTATTCTGCCCTTTGTATTCATTGTATGTGTGACACTTACAATTATAGCTATACCGGAGATCATCAGGATAGCTTTCGAGAAACAATTGTTCGATGTGCCGGATTACAGGAAGGTTCACAAGGGGCAGGTACCGCGTCTGGGAGGCGTGACATTCCTTCCGGGGATCATGATTTCCGTGCTTCTCGCCTATGGGATAATGGCGGAGTATGCCTATCCGGTCAGTGCGCAGGCGGAAATCCTGTTCGGTGCCGCAGGGGCTCTCTTCCTTTATATGACCGGAGTTGCGGATGACCTGGTGGGGCTTTCGTATAAGGTGAAGTTCCCGATACAGATAATCTCGGCGTTCATGTTGTGCGCATCGGGGCTGTGGGTGGACAACTTCCACGGACTTCTCGGCATCCATGAGATTCCGGCTGTTGTGGGCATACCGTTTACCGTAGTGCTTGTCGTACTGATCATCAATGCAATAAATCTGATTGACGGAATCGACGGTCTTGCTTCCGGCCTGTGCATACTGACAGTCGTGGTATATACGGTCATGCTTATCAAGGTGGACCTTGCCAAATATGCGGTAATAACGGTTGCGGCACTCGGAGTGCTTCTGCCTTTCTACCTGTACAACGTATATGGCACTTCCGCGAAGCGGACCAAGATATTCATGGGAGACGCAGGTTCCCTGACAATGGGCTATCTTGTGGCTGCCATAGCGGTCAAGGCATCGGTATTTTCGGACAGCATGTTCGAGGAGAAGAGCCAGGCCTATTATTTCATTTATGCATTCTCGATCCTGCTTGTTCCGGTCCTTGATGTCATGAGGCTTTTCATTCACAGGATCATACACAAGCGCAGCCCGTTCTATCCGGACAGATGCCACATCCATCACAAGTTCATGGCCATCGGCATGTCAATCGGACAGGCCAGGCACACAATTATCGGCATCTCGCTTGTCTTTTTCCTGATCAATATCTTCCTGGTAGGCCATATCAACATCAATATCCTGATAGCGGGCGACATCGTGCTTTGGACTGTAATGCATCTTGCAGTGAGCCACAGAATCCGCGTGCTCAAGACACGTCATGCTGCTTCCGCAAGCATGTATCAGGAGTAGCCGCGTCGGGACAGGCATCAGGACAACATCTGGAAATCAATTTCGAATATGAAAGGAATCGTATTGGCCGGAGGCTCGGGCACAAGACTTTATCCCATCACAAAAGGGGTGAGTAAACAGCTGCTTCCGGTATTTGACAAGCCGATGGTGTATTATCCTATATCGGTGCTTATGACTGCCGATATCAGGGACATCCTGATTATCTCCACGCCTGATGACCTCCCGGGCTTCAGACGCCTGCTCGGTGACGGGAGTGACTACGGAGTCAGATTCGAATACGCTGTCCAGCCTTCTCCGGACGGACTTGCGCAGGCGTTCATCATAGGTGAGGAATTCATCGGGAAAGATGCCGTGTGCCTTGTGCTGGGTGACAATATCTTTCACGGGAACGGCCTTCACCAGCTGCTGTCAGAGGCCGTCAGGTCTGCTGAACAGGAGGACAAGGCCACGGTATTCGGCTATTGGGTGAATGATCCGGAGAGATATGGTGTCGCCGAATTCGACAATGACGGCAACTGCCTGTCCATAGAAGAGAAGCCGTCCGTGCCTAAATCAAATTATGCTGTGGTCGGGCTGTATTTCTATCCGAACCGTGTAGTGGAAGTGGCCAGGAGTATCAGGCCTTCGGCAAGAGGCGAGCTCGAGATCACCTCAGTCAACCAGCGTTTCCTGGAGGACCGCCAGCTGAAGGTCAGGACCATGGAGAGAGGTTTTGCGTGGCTTGATACCGGCACCCACGATTCTTTGGCCGAGGCCAGCATGTATGTCGAGGTCATAGAGAAGAGACAGGGGCTCAAGATCGCCTGCCTTGAAGAGATAGCCTACCGTAAGGGATGGATCGATGCGGAGATGCTCCGCAAACTCGCCATGCCTATGGAAAAGAACCAGTACGGCCGGTATCTGATGAAGATTGCCGGGAGCGAGGTATGAATATTAAAAGAGTCTGAAGCAGACAATAATTAAATGACAATAATTAAATTAAATAGAACAGAATTGAATATCATCAAGAAAATGTGTATGAAACAAACCAGTATGAGTATGAAATTAAGCCGTCTTATGCTTTATGCATGTCTTCCGGCATTGCTCCTGGCTACGGCTTCCTGCAGCACTTACAAGAAAATCAATTACCTGCAGGATGTGGTGCCGGACAAGGCCGAGAGAATAGCCATCAACAAGGGTATACTTATCCAGCCCAAGGATATGATATCGATTGTCGTGTCGAGCAGGAACCCTGAGCTTGCACTTATGTTCAACCTTCCCGTGATCTCGTATCAGGCAGGGTCGGAAGTGGTGTCCGGACAGGGAACACAGAGACTCCTCGGCTATGTGGTGGACAACGACGGGAATATAGATTTCCCTGTACTGGGACTGATCAAGGCAGCCGGGATGACAAGGTGGGAGCTTGCGAACGAAATCAAGTCAATGATTATCGAGCAGAACTATATCAAGGATCCTATGGTGACTGTCGAATTCATGAATTTCAAGATATCTGTGATGGGAGAGGTCACGGCTCCGGGTACTTATACCATAGAAGGGGACAAGATCACTCTGCTTCAGGCTCTTAGCCTTGCCAAGGACCTGACGATATTCGGACGCAGGGACAATGTCTCTGTCATACGGGAGCAGGACGGTGAAAGGGTTATCTACCAGGTGGACCTTCGTTCGGTGTCCCTGTTTGAATCCCCTGCATATTATCTGCAGCAGAATGATATAGTGTATGTCGAGCCCAACAAGGTGAGGGCCGGCCAGTCCACGATAAACGAGAACAATGTCAAGTCAGTGAGCCTGTGGGTCAGCGTGGGTTCCTTCCTGACATCTCTTGCTGTCCTGATTGTGAATATATTGAATTAAAGTGTGTGTCATGAACGAAATGAACAGAGAGCCTGAATTCAGGGAAAACGAGCAGAATCTTACTCTTGGGGACATCTGGGGGATGTTCTGGAACTATAGGTGGTGGTATGTGCTGTCTGTAGTGCTTTGTCTGCTGATTGCAATCTTTTATCTGTATATTACTCCGGACAAATACACCAGAGTCGCCAAGGTCATTGTCAACGAGGATGTGCAGACCTTGTCCATGTCGGATATTTTCTCGATGGCAGGCGGACAGGGATCAAGCTCCTACAGTTCCAATACCAACAATGAGGCGGAAGCTTTTGCATCCCCTGACCTTATGGAGCAGGTCGTGCGACGCCTTGGACTGGAGACGTCCTATTTTGAAGACCAGAAGGTGAGGAAAGTCGAGATGTACAAGACGAGCCCGTTGGAGCTGACCGTACTTGACAGTCTTGTATCGTCGTCTTTCTCCTTCAGGATAGTCAGGACAGGGGATTCGACCTTTGTACTTAAGAATTTCACTGTAGGCCCGGACAAGATCAAAAAGCACGAGGTGGAGGGATGTCTTTCCGAGCCGGTCGCTACTCCGGCAGGAGAGTTGCGCCTGGACCCTACACTCAACATAGCCAAGTGGGACAGGGACATAATCGTGAATTGGGTATATCCTATGGGCCGGGCCAAGGGATATGCTTCCAATCTGACCGTGGCTGTCACCGGCAAGACTTCCACAGTGCTTGCACTTACACTGGAGGACAAGTTTCCTTCCAGGGCCGAAAGGATACTTTCGACGCTGATAGACGTGCACAACGAGGCCTGGATATATGACAAGAACAGGTCTGCACGTATGACTACCGAGTTCATAAGCGACAGGATACAGGTCATAGAGAAGGAGCTCTCGGCCATCGAGACGGACCTCAGGGAATACAAGGAAGAGAACAATCTTACCGACATCAAGGCAATAGGCCAGGCCTACCTGGAAGAACTCGGGAATGTGTCGTCGAGGGATTTCGAGGTGGAGAACCAGCTCTCCATAGCGGGATATATCAGGGACTACCTTATGGATCCGAAGAACGCGAGATCGCTTCTGCCTTCCAACTCAGGACTGTCGAGCGAGGGAGTGGAGTCACAGATCCAGGAGTACAACAAGCTCTTCCTGGAGAGGGAGAAGCTGGTGTCCAACAGCAGCGAGAGCAACCCTCTGATCGCGGACATGACCCAGTCTCTGGATGCCATACGCTCGGCCATCCTGCGCTCCATAGACAACTTCATGGGAACACTCAAGCTTGAATCCGCCAAGATAGAAAGTGAAAAGGGAAGGCTTCGTGCCGATATGTCTTCAAGTTCGGGGCAGGAGCTGGAACTCCTGTCCATAGAAAGACAGCAGCAGCTGAAGCAGTCTCTGTACCTGTATCTGCTGCAGAAAAGGGAGGAGAACGAGATAGCCAGTCTGATAAACGTGGGCAATACGAGGCTTATCGTCACGCCTAACGGTTCTTCATATCCTTCAGCTCCGAGTTCAATGATCATATTGTTGGCAGCCTTGGTGTTCGGTGTTGCCATACCGTTCGCCATACTGTTCCTTGTCCGCAGCATGGACACTGCAGTAAGGACGAGGTCGGACATCAGCTGTCTGAGAATACCGTTCCTGGCGGAAATACCTCTTATGCCGGGGTCACTCCGCTGGAAATATCTGCATATTAGAAGAAAGCCGGGGAAGGAAGACGACAAGTCTGCCATTGTCGTGAAGCCGGGGAGTCGTGATGCCGTGAACGAGGCGTTCCGCGTGCTGCGCACAAATCTTGATTTCATGACAGGCAAGGACGGTGGTACAAAGGTGATACAGATATCATCTTTCAATCCTGGCAGCGGCAAGACATTCATCACCATGAATATAGCCGCTTCGTACGCATTGGCGGGTGCCAAGGTCCTCATTATGGATCTCGACCTGAGAAAGGGCTTGCTCGGGAAAAACCTCAAGCTGCATAACGAAGGCCTTTCCATGTACCTGTCCGGCAATGTGGCCGATGTACATGACATAACTGTAAAGGTACAGGACAACATGTATGTGATTCCTGCCGGTATCCTGCCTCCGAATCCTTCGGAGCTGCTGATGACAGACCGTTTCCGGAATCTGGTGTCAGCCCTGCGCAAGGAATACGACTACATATTCCTTGACTGTCCTCCGGTAGACATAGTGGCGGACACGGCTATCGTGGCGCGTGTGTCCGACCTGACGATATTCGTGGTCCGTGCCGGTCTGCTCGACAAGCGGGCTCTTCCTCTTGTCGCTAAAATTGCCGAAGACGGAGTCTATCCTCGCATGAGCATGATACTGAACTGTTCCGAAATCGAGCACAGACGGTATGGCTACGGCCGATACGGCTACGGTTATGGCTACGGCTACGGAGAGAAAGAAGGGAAGTGACCGGATATGCTTGTTAAACAATAGGATTGCTACATCCTTATGGTACACTCCTACCTGCCTTGTCGAACTGTTGAAACGACACATGTAAAATCTTTATAAGATGGCATTTGCTAATGATCCACGCAAGGTCATGTCATGCACTTGCGTGGATTTCAGCAGCCGGACAAGGAATAGTGAGAGGTGTGTGGTGATGTTATGTGATAGACTCGATGAAACTTTATACGAATATATAGAAAAAGCAGTCAATGCTTTTGATGCCAGACAAATAGAATTTCAATTACCGATAATTTGGGTAAGTGAATAATTTTTAAATTCATGCCAAATAATTCTATCAATAATAAACGTATAGCTAAAAACACTCTGATGCTTTATATCAGGATGTTTTTAACTATGGGCATTACTCTATTTACAAGCCGGGTTGTGCTTCAGGTTTTAGGAGTAGAAGATTTTGGTATTTATAATGTAGTTGGCGGAATTGTCTCTATGTTAGGCTTCCTTAACGGGGCAATGGCAAACGCAGTACAACGTTTTTTATCATTTGAAATAGGACGTGGGGACGCTTTTAAGGTAAATCATGTTTTCAATGTTTCGTTGGTTGCGCATTTGTGTATTTCTATATTTGTATTAATTGTTGCAGAATTCGCTGGTGTTTGGTATTTAAATACATATATTAATATACCGACAGAGAGGTTGAGTGCGGCACATTGGGTTTTGCAATGTGCTATTATTTCTACGTGTTTTAATATTGTTCAAGTTCCATATAATGCAATTATAATTGCGAAAGAAGAGATGGGGGTTTACGCGTATGTTTCAATAATTGAAGTTGTTTTGAAACTTTTAATAGCGTATTTGTTGTTAGCATTTAGTTTCGATAAATTGATGCTATACAGTGTCCTTAATACAGTTGTGACGATCTTGGTTTTGGCAATTTATAATGTGTATTGTAATAAAAAATTCACGGAGGTAAAACTAAGGTTAGTCCATGATGGGAAGTTATTAAAGGAAATTATTGATTTTGCAGGCTGGAATATGTTGGGAGAGCTGGCATGGGTGTTTACTGGACAAGGTGTGAATATAATACTAAATCTTTTTTTTGGTCCAGTTGTCAATGCAGCGAAAGGAATTGCTGAGCAAGTTAATGGTGCTGTATCTAGATTTGTTACTAATTTCCAGACTGCATTGAATCCCCAACTGGTGAAGAGCTTTGCTGCAAATGAAATTGACGACATGATAGTCCTGTTGTATCGAGGTATCCGGTTTTCGTATTACTTGCTGTTCATGTTATCTTTGCCACTTATAATTAATATGGATCTTATCCTTAATATATGGTTGACAGAAGTTCCTGAATATGCTACAGGTTTTTGTCAGTTGGTTCTTATATCATCTCTTACTGCAACAGTATCTAATTTATTATCCCAGGTGGCAAAAGCATATGGAAAAATCAGAAATTACCAGATTATAGTCTCCGTATGCTTGTTTATGAATTTTCCGTTGTCATATTTAGTGTTGAAGCTAGGAGCATCTCCATTAAGTACAATGTTTGTTAACATCGCTATACAATTATCGTTGATCTTTATAAGATTAGTATTGACTAAATCAATGATAACACTTTCAATCAGAAGTTTTTTCAAACATGTAATTTGCCCTGTTTTTAGTGTTTCTTTAACATCTTCTATAATACCGCTTATATGTTTTTGGAGTATTTCAAATATTTGGGTTAATTTTATTGTGACAAGTATTGTTGCGGTGATTTGTGTTTGTTTGTCGGCTTTATTTGTAGGGATGGAAAGGAATGAGAGAACATATGTAATAACAAAAGTGAAAGATATAATCTTAAAAATACATGCTAAATGAAGAAAAGGACGGCGATTATAACGTGGGTTACATATAAAAATTTTGGCACTTTTTTGCAAGCGTATGCTTTGCAACGTTATATCATATCTTTAGGATGCGAGAATCATATATTGGATGATGCATTGTATATAAAAAAACACGATACAATTGTATCATTTATTAAAAAATATATTTTGTTGATATTAAGTAAAAAATATAGATATTATATTAGATGTCAGTGTAAAAGTGGAAAAAAATATGAGCAATTTAAACGTAATTCACTTATCATTGACAATAAAATGCAGAAACTTAGTGCTTTAGACGCTAAGTATGATGTTTTCATTTGTGGAAGTGACCAGATATGGAATCCTTTATTTTTAAAAAATAAATTTCAGGATTTTTATTATGCATCATTTACTAGTAAGCCTAAAATAGCATATGCCCCAAGCTTGGGTATTAAACGAATGCCTGAAGGGTGTGATGAGAAAATGAGGAGATATGTTCAATCTTTTACGCATTTGTCTTCACGAGAAATAGAAGGGTGTAGAATTCTTAATACTTTAGTTGGAAGAGAAGTGGCTCACGTTGTTGATCCGACATTATTGTTGGATTCTTGCGAATGGAATAGTTTAGTTCATTCGAGCATGAATACAGAAGACAAAGAAAAATATGTGTTACTTTATTTTTTAACATATAATAAAACTTATATAAATGTTGCTTTGAATTTTGCAAAAAGTAAACGAATGAATGCTAAAATATTCTTTATTCATAAGGAATATTATTCAATTCCATGTGAGAAAATAGAGGTTGCTGGACCTCTAGAGTTCTTGGCAGCAATACAGGGAGCTCAGTATGTATTTACAGATTCTTTTCATGGAAGTATATTCTCATACATATTCAAAACACAGTTTTTTACATTCAAGAGATTTAATGATGACTTGGAAACAAATCAAAATTCCAGAGTAGAGAATTTGTTGTTTAGGCTTGGCATACCACAGTATTTGATAGGAGAAACAGAATGTAATCGCATCTTTTCTTTGGACGACATTGATTTTAAAGCGGCAGAGCGTCAAATTGCGCCATTTATTGAAAGTTCGAAGTCTTATCTGCAGAATGCTTTAAATAATAATTAAATGAAAGAGATTTGTCCTCATAAAAAATGTACAGGTTGTTTGGCTTGCTATAATGCTTGTAGCAACAACGCTATAACATTGCGTCAGGATGATTGTGGATTTATATATCCTGAAATAAGCCTGTCACAATGTGTGAATTGCGGTAAATGCTTTAAGGTATGTCCTGTAAATAATATAAAAGATTTCTATTATCCCAAAAAATGCTTTGCTGCAACAGTCAAGGATGAAAAGGACTTGTGTAGTTGTGCATCAGGTGGAGTTGCTTCTGAGTTGTCGCGTTGGATTATATCTAATGGAGGAATCGTTTATGGATGTTCGGGAACTGACATTCGGCGAGTACGCCATATTAGAATAGACAGATTATCTGACATAGATCTTTTAAAAGGCTCAAAGTATGTGCAAAGTGCTATAGCAGACTTATATAGACATGTTCGATTAGATTTGAAAAATGATAAGTTGGTATTGTTTATTGGTACACCGTGTTATATTGATGCTTTAAAATCTTTCTTATCATATAAAGATTATCCAAATTTGTTGACGGCAGATATAGTTTGCCATGGGGTGCCATCTCAAAAGATGCTAAATGAAAATATTGCTTATTATACGAATGATAAGGATGGAATAAAAGTTGATTTTAGGAAAAAAGAAAAATTTTTATCCAAACGAGATGCGATATATCGCATCTCGTTTGGATGGTTTTTAAAAACTATCCATACGAGAAAAGCAATTGAAAAATCTTATACGAAGGATCCGTATATGTATGGTTTTCTCAAATGTCTTACATTTCGTAGAAGTTGCTATACATGTCGCTATGCACAGATATCCCGTTGTGCGGATTTTACATTATGCGACTTTTGGGGACTTGGAAAAGATGCTGGCTTCACAAATGGAAAAGGCGTGTCATGTGTATTAGTAAATACACCTAAGGCAATGACTACTTGGAAAGAGGTATCTAAATCATTGAATTATCAAGAAAGAGAAGTAATAGAAGCACTACGTGGAAATGGGCAGCTACAAGCTCCTAGTCGTATGCATGCGAAATATGAAAAATTTTTAATGCTCTATCCAAATGTAGGTTTAAAAAAAGCGGTTTATATCTGTACACGCCGTGATCGAGTTAAAGAGCTGATAAATGGTTTAAATAAGAGTATGAAAAATCTTTTAAAGCTTATTACTCGTAAGTAGTTTATTATTAGTGTGGTCGTAATTGGATTTGATGTTGTGTTATACAAGTTTAATTATGAGAAGTTTGAACGTTTTTTTCTATGGACCATGTAGGTATCCTGGTGGACCGAATGAGGTAAACAGAAATATAGTTAAATGTATTCATGGGAAAGTCCATACAAAAGATTATTATGGCAAAATTTCAGGAAGACTTGAAAATATTATAAAAATATTAAGATCTCGAGTTATTGTTTTCTCTGGACTGATGTTTCGTTCATATGAACTACTTGTAGCTAAGCTTTTCGGGAAAAAAATAATTTATATAATGCATGGTTGTGCAAAAATTGAAACAGGCCATGATTCAAAGATAGAGTTACAGGTGCTTAAAAAATCTGATTTAGTTTTATGCGTCAGCAATACATATAAAAATGTCATATCAGATGTTTATCCTTCATATAAAGATAAATTCAAGGTTCTTTATAATGGGGTAAATTGGAAAGATTTGGAACAACAATTAGAATGTTCAAATTTAAATAATATACAAAGAGATAATGATAGAATAATACTTTTTGGAGGGGGAAGAATAACAAAAAACAATATAAGTGTATGCAATGCTGTGCAGAAACTTAATTCTGAATATCATTTGAAATATCATGTAGATGTGTATGGATACTATAGAGAAAATGATGACAGTAAAAAAATATCCGAAATTCCTTGCGTTTCATTTCATCATGTAATTCCTCATGATCAGGTGAATATAGAATTAATGAAGTCTAGATTTTTTATTCAGAACTCAGATTTTGAATCTTTCAGTTTGTCGATTATTGATGCTTTGCAATGTGGATGTGATATTTTATTGTCCAAATATGTCGGTTGTAAAGATATAATCCCAGGTTTGGTCTCGGATGATATAATCAATAATCCCTCGGATATAAAAGAATTGATTGAAAAAATAATGTATCTTCAAGAGAATCCTAACAACAAGCGTTTGCTTTCATCTATTGATAAAAAGGCCACAGACATAGAAACAAGAGCAGATGAACTATTACGTTATTGTATGCAATATCTGAATTAAAATGAAGAATGTTGGAGAAGTCAGCCATTGCTATGGTTGTGGAGTATGTGCTGTTGCATGCCCCAAAGGAATAATAACTATACAGGAAGATCAAGATGGATTTTATGCTCCGGTGATATCGTTACAAGATGAATGTATTAATTGTAGCATTTGCATAAATGTCTGCTCATTCTCTGATAAAAAAATATCAGTAGAAAATGCTGGTCCTAAAAAGAGTTATGCTGCCTGGAGTAAAGATCCTGATGTTCGAAGAAAATGCTCATCCGGCGGAATAGGATTCGAGGTAGGAAGAACGCTTATAAATGAAGGATATAAGGTGTGTGGTGTACGATACAATCCAGAAAAGTGTATCGCGGAGCATTATATATCAGATACAATAGAAGATCTAATGCAATCTATTGGCAGCAAGTATATACAAAGTTATACAGTTGATGGTTTTAAATCTATTGATAGAAATAATAAATATCTTGTTACAGGTACTCCTTGCCAGATAGATTCCTTCCGGAGATTTATAAGAAAATTCAAAATAGAAGATAATTTTGTCTTAATGGATTTCTTTTGCCATTCAGTACCTTCAAAACGCATGTGGGATAAGTACTTATATCAAGTGGAAAAAATAACAGGAAAGACAATGTATGCTTCATGGCGTAATAAATTTAATGGATGGCATGACTCTTGGGTTATTTCTATAGATGGCGATAGAACAGGAAAGCCAATAGATTGGCACGATTCATATAACATTCTTGTTTCGGAAAAAAAAGCATATTGGAATTCGAGGTGGTCTCAAGGAGATATTTTTTATAAGCTATTTTTAGGTGACTATTGCAGTAATCCAGCATGTAGTAAGTCTTGTAAATTCAAGTATGATAGATCTTCAGCAGATATTCGAATTGGGGATTTATGGGGGAAGACGTATGAAAACGACAAAGATGGTGTCAGTGCTGCAGTAGCATTCACGGAAAAAGGTAATGACGTTTTACTTAAGACTGATTGTGTCCTTGTTTCTCATACATTTGAAACAGTAGCAGAAGGCCAGATGAAGCATAATATAAAACCTGCTCGTACGGCTTTTTTGGTCAAATATATTTTAAGATTAAATGCCAGGTCTATCCCTAAGATTATTTGGAATAGTATATTTTTGATTGAAAGAATTTTAAGGGTGCCTTCCAAAATCTATAGACGATTAAAATGAAAATAGGAATTTTAACAATGCACAAAGTGCTGAACTATGGCTCGGCTCTTCAAGCATATGCTCTTCAGCATTATATTAGTAAATTGGGATACGATGCTGAACTGATAGATTATATTTTCCCGAATGGATGTAGAAAGAAAAAATTTTCGTTTAAACAAAAGTTACTTTCACCGTTAAAAAAAATAGTATCAGGAACATTTGTAAAAGAGCATCGTTTTAAAGATTTTTATAAACGATACTTTGTTTGTTCAAAAGAGCAATACAATTCTCCGGAAGAATTGGCAAATGCAAAATTTGAATATGATATTCTTATGACAGGCAGCGATCAAGTATGGAATCCAATACATATTAAAGATGATTTTAGCTTTTTTCTTCCTTTTGCGCCTGAGTCTGTCAAAAAAGTATCCTATGCATCTAGTTTTTCAGTATCAAACCTCGATAATGATGTAAGAAATATTGTAGAAAGATATTTAAAATCATTTTCTAATATATCTGTAAGGGAAGAATCTGGTGTCAAACTGATCGAAAATATATTAGGGCGTTCTGCTACGCATGCTTGTGATCCGACATTGCTGTTGTCGGAAGATGATTGGACAACGCTCATTGGAGAAAAACCGTTTTACAACAAGGACCCATATATTTTAGTATATATTTTGACATATGCATATAATCCATATCCAGAAATAGATAGTATAATTGATGCTGTACAAAAAAAATTGGGCTTACATTTAATAATCCTAGATGGAAGTTTAAATGATTTTAAACGTAAAAATGCTACAGTAATAAAAAATGCGGGACCTATAGAGTTTTTGTCTTTAGTAAAACATGCATCGTTTGTCATAACGACATCTTTCCATGGGACCGCTTTTGCATTGAATTTTGCAAAACCCTTTTATTCTGTTATTAAAGATTACTCTGGTTTTGACGATCGGATGATAGATTTATTGAAAAGGACAGGAAATATAGAGCGGGCTATAATATATAATAAAGGGATAAATAACATGGATAATATTATCCCGCCCAAAACGGATTTAACACGCCTCATAACATTTAGGCAAAATTCACAGCAATATTTAAAAGATATTATAATGTCATGAGTGCCCATTAAACATTTATGGTAATTGTAGTGGGTATTTGTTGATTATTTTGCTGAAGAATAAATTATTTCTATTTAAAGCTTGTATGTTGTAAGAGGACTTTAAATTAATTTGCTGAAAAATTGAAATAATATGTTATTTAGTACCATTGTTTATATTTTTTTTGCAGGGTCTCTATATTTAATCGGAAAGCAAGCGGGAAGTGTCAAATATCAAAACAAATTTCTTACAGCCCCGTTGTTTTGTATCTTTTTTTTGTTTGCTATTATTTCCGGTTTAAGATATAATGTAGGTGTTGATTATTTGACGTATTCGAAGTATTATACTCAGCTTCGGACAATAGGAACACCGGAACTTCAGATGGAGCCTTTATTTGAGTCAATCTCGAATATTCTAGCTAACATGGGTCTCGGAATACCTGTTTTTTTTGGATTTTGGGCTTTAGTACAAATTTCATTATTTTACTATGGAATTAAAGAGGAAAATTATTTGTATCCATTTATCGGTTTAGTCCTTATACTGGGCCCATACTATCTGTCATGGATGAACGGTATTCGCCAAGTAATTGTTTGCTGTGCATTCGTGCCAATGACTAAATTAATAATTGAAAGGAAGTTTATAAAGTACTTATTAGCAGTTCTGATTTGTTCTCTTATTCATAAGTCAGCTTTTATCCTAATTATATTTTACTTTATTCCAATTAAGGATTATTTTAAGAATCGAATTGTTTGTATTGCTATTTTATTATGTTGTGCTGTTTTGGGACAAATGGCGATTGTTGGAGATTCATTATCTTTTATTGAACCTATTTTGAAAATATTAAACTATGATAGTTACGCAGATAATTTCGATAATATTATGAATAATGATATCTCAATGGCTTATGGCCCAAGAAGAATTGTACAGCTTGCTACAGCACTAATGATAATATGGTTTTCTCCAGAGATGAAAACCATATATAAAGATAAATTTTTTACATATTCATATACTTTATTCTTTTTATATGTGTGTTTATTTGATTTATTTTCAAATGTGTCACTCCTTTTCATAAGACCACTTATGTATTTAAACCCTTTCGTATTGATTATTACTGCATATTTTTTACTTTTTTTAAAAAATAAATTTGGAGCTTTTCATCCATTGTTTTGGATAGCAATTCTTTTTTCTTGTTCTTACATTTTTATTGAGAGTATTGCAGAAATAGGTAATAATAAAGAGACATCATTATATAAGTTAATTCTATTTAATCAAAATTTTTGATTAGAAAGTTTATTTCGTCGTAATAAAGTCAGTTTGATTACGGTGATTATATCTAAAGTTGTAGTTATGAAGATATTATTGATAGATAATTTTCATTACCGTAGAGGTGGTGCCGAGGTCGTATATTTAAATACAGGAAATATTCTACAGCTTCATGGTCATGAGGTTGTATATTTCAGTCAAAAGTGGCCAAACAATATCAGTTGCGATCAAAGCAAGTTTTTCCCGTCAGGTATAGATGTGAAAACAGCAAGAGGATGCAAAAGAATAAAGTGTATCATTAATTATTTCTATAATTTTGATGCTGCAAGAAAACTAAAAAAAATTATTCTAAAAGAGAAACCAGACATTGCTCATATTCATCTTTTCTGGGGTGGATTATCTGCATCAATTTTAAATGTTTTAAAAAAAAACAATATCCCAGTAGTCCATACTGTCCATGATTATAGGATGGTTTGCCCGGCTTATGCTTTTAAAAATGGTAAAAGTGAGATTTGTGAGAAATGCCATTTATGGCATTATTTTAATTGTATTAGAGGGAAATGTTCCAAGAATAACTTGTTGATGAGCATACTCATGACTTTAGAAATGTACTTTAGAAATCTTTTTTTTAATCCTACAAAATATATATCATCATTTATTTTTGTCAGTAATTTTTCAAAAAATAAGCATATTGAGCATGATAAAAGATTTGCGAGTACAAGAAATGTAGTTTTATATAATTTTAGTAATTCGGATATTATAAACTTTGCCAAATCCGGTATTTCCTCATCTAATTATAATTACTATCTTTTTTATGGTAGATTGTCTTACGAAAAGGGTATAGAAACTTTAATCGAAGCGTTTTCAATTCATCAAGATAAGAATTTAAAAATAGTAGGTACTGGCCCATTAGAGAGTCTGCTGAAAGAAAAATGCAAAAAATTGCAATTGAAAAATATTGATTTTGTTGGATATAAGACTGGATCGGAATTATATAGTTTAGTGTGCAATGCAAAATTTGTTTGTGTACCATCGGAATGCTATGAAAATAACCCGATGACGATAATAGAGTCGTATACATTAGGAACGCCTGTAATAGGTGCTGCAATAGGTGGTATTACTGAAATCATTTTAAATGACAAAACTGGGTATACATTCATTGCCGGAGATATTGATTCATTGGCTAAGACAATTGATATCGCAGATAAAATGAAGCAAGATAGCTACTATTGTATGAAAGCAAATGCAAAACAATTTGCGGAAGAAAATTTCAATATCAATAATTATTATAATGCTTTAATAAAGCTATATGAAGAAATAATATAGAATTATTATTAAATTAATTTGCAAATGAAAATAGCTTTTATTGGAGGTCGCGATATCCATAAATTAGGTGGTATAGAGAACTATATGTACAATCTGGCCACCGAACTGGTTAAATTGGGACATGAACCGGTTGTATACTGTGAAAGTGATAGAAATGGCATAGAGTATCTTAACGGGTTTAAAGTTATTTATCAAAAATCAATAGGAGGTAGATTTTTTTGTAAAATAATTCTGGCATATAAATCAACAATTCAATCGCTTCTTCAACGAGAGAAATTTGATGTATATCATTATAATGCATGGCCTCCTTTTTTATCATCATGGATACCACGCCTTTTGGGGAAAAAAGTAATTTTGCAGGGACATGGCTTAGAGTGGAAAAGAACAAAGTATAGCCCTTTCCAGCAAAAAGTTATGAAATTAATGGAATGCCTTACTGCGCATTTGAGTACGAATTTAACTATGGTAAGTCAAGAGCAAACAGATTATTTTTACAAACATTATCATAAAGATTGTGTGACAATTCCGACGGCTATAAATCTTCCGAGCCATAATATACAGAGCGATATTTTAGAACGGTTTTCTTTAAAAGAAAACAATTATTACTTATTTTTAGGACGTTTAGTTCAAGATAAAAATCCCGATTATTTGATAAAAGCATTTATTAAAGCAAATCCAAAAAATCATAAGCTGGTAATAGCAGGGAATAATGATATGCTTCCGAATTATGTCGAATACTTACATTATCTTGGAAAAGGAAATAAAAATATTATCTTTACAGGAGCAGTCTACGGGAAAGATAAAGATAAACTTATAGATTCTTGCTTTGCATTTTGTATACCATCTACTATTGAAGGACTGGCTATTACATTACTTGAGGCGATGAGTCATCGTAAGATTGTAATTGCATCAGATATACCTGCCAATAGAGAAGGTTTGGGTGAAAATGGTATTTGGTGTAAATATGAAGATGTAAATGATCTTGCTGAAAAGATAGATTATTTAGAAAAGCATTATGATGATGTGAAGTGGATGGAAGATATTAATTATAGCAGGGTGAAAAAACATTTCTTATGGACGCAAATTGCAAAACAATATGATTTATTTCTACATTCATTAAAATAAATTATAATTTAAGCGAAAAAGAATCTATGAAAGGGAATATTTTATTTATTGATAGAGGCCAATTCGGTCAATTGGTAGACACATTGGCTTATTGTCAGCACTTGAATACGGATTACAATATTGAATATTTATGTTTTGAAGATAATTACCCTCATATTAATATTCCAAATGTTAAAGTTACTTATGTAACGACAAAATATAAATCGAAAATGTCGCGAGGCGTAAAATTCGTTATTAGTGTAATATTGAAATGTATTAGGTATAATGGTGTAATTTTTTTAGTATATTTCCCAGGATGTGCCATTGTTAAGAGATTACTTTTTTGGAAAAAAATTCACGTTGATGTAAGAACTCTCTCAGTAGCTTATGATCAACGTATTAGAAGTAAGGAGGATAGACAATTAAATAAAGCAATTAATTATTTCGATTCGATTTCTTGTATTAGTGAGGGAGTAAAGAATAAGTTGAACTATAAAAAAAATATACCGATGTTCATTTTGCCCTTGGGGGCAGATGAGCTATCGAATAAAGACAAAGACTTTTCGGAATTAAAATTATTATATGTTGGGACCTTAAGCAATAGAAATATAAAACAAACAGTAGTCGGTGTAAAAATGTTTTTAAATAAACATCCAGACCAGCATTTAGTGTATCATATTATTGGAGACGGGGATGAATATTCTTTAATACATGAATATATCAAAAAAAATGAATTAGCTGGTAATGTCATATTGCATGGTAGAATACCCCATTCGCAATTAAGTCAGTATTTTGATAATTGTAATATAGGCATATCATATATTCCAATTACCGAGTATTATGAATTTCAACCTCCTACAAAAACGTTTGAATACATATTATCAGGTTTATTCTGCATTGCGACTCAAACACTAGCAAATTGCGAAGTTGTTAATAAGTCAAATGGCATTTTGATACAAGATACCTCTGACGCATTTTGTAAAGCATTAGAAGATGTATGTGACATGCGTCAAATACTCGATAGTAAAAAAATTAGAAAGTCACAAAAGAACTATTTGTGGAGTAATCTTATTGACGAATACTTAATACCAATTATAAAACAGTATTAATTATTATGGGAAAAAAATATAACAGCATAAAAAGAATTATTCATCGACTAATTGAAGAAATTCGAGCTACTTATGATATATCAAAAGCTGTTTCATTAAAAGCAGCATTAATTACATTCAGAGCGAAAATTGATATCCAAATCATGAGTCGCAATGGATTTAGAGAGCCAGAGAATGTTCGAAGGCGACTTATAGAAAAACATAAGATAATGTTAAATTATTTGGAGCAGCGGTATAAAGATTATTGGATAACATATAAATTTTCAAAGGCACTGCCAGACTGTCATGAAAATATGCGAGATAAAATATGGATATGCTGGTGGCAAGGCTTAGATAATGCGCCTGAAATAGTGAAAGCCTGTGTCCAATCCATAAAACGTAATTCAGGGATGTATGATGTTATATGCATAACTGAAAATAATTATAAAGATTATATCCAATTCCCAGATTGGATTGAATATAAAAGAAAAAAGAATATTATTTCGCGGACATTATATTCAGATTTACTTCGTTTGAGTTTATTAGCAAAATATGGTGGTATATGGCTTGATGCTACATTTTTTTGTACTGGCCAATGTTTTGACAAATATATGTCTCTGCCATTATGGTCAATAAAGCGTCCTGATTATTTACATGGATCAGTGGCCTGCGGTCACTTTGCAAACTATTCTTTAGGATGTAATTATGAAAATAGATGGATTTTTGGCGTTATTAAAGATTTTTTGTATAATTATTGGAAGGTTAATGATAGATTAATAGATTATTTATTAACAGATTATGTGATCGTCCTGGCTCAAAAACATAATCAAGATATAGAAGAAGCATTCAATCAAATTAGACCTAATAATCCGAATTGTGACGAATTAGTTAAAGTATTAGGAGAGCCTTATGATGAGTATAAATGGAAAAAAATATGCGAGAATACATATTTGTATAAATTAACGTGGAAACAACGTTTTCCTAAGACAGTAAATGGGAAAGAGACATTTTATTCGATGTTGTTAAATGATAGGATTACATTGTTGTTCGAAGACGTTTTACCATAAAATTAAAGCTGATACATTTGGTGAAATTTTTAATTCTTTTGGAATTGTGTAAGATATGATTTGATTATATCACATTAAATGTACCCCCTGGAGCGTTTTCAAATGTACCACTTCAGACATGGTCGCTTTCGGTTCGGCAAAGTTAAGATTATTTCTGATTTTTTCTTCTCATCGAGTCACCTTTTAGCTCAATCCGAACCGCGTTAGCGGTGAGGCGGTCCATGATTGCGTCAGCCAAGGTAGGCTCATTGATGTAGTCATACCATTTGGATAC
>CALVDP010000100.1 GCA_944326315.1 uncultured Bacteroidales bacterium | reverse complement strand
GACAGAACAGCCGATTTGTGGGCCGACAGATTTGTCTCCGAATACACTTTCCGTGAAAAAATCTCATCGGATGTCCCGGATGACACGATATTTTTTATCTTTGCAGAACTGGACAGGTTCTCGAAGAAGATTGACGAATGCTCATCATCGCTCGACAAGTGGCTTTTCGCCCTGAAACATGTCGGGACGCTGGATTGCCTGCCCGACGGCTTGAGGTCCAAGGCTTTCGAAAGACTGTTCCAGGCCTGTGAAATCGCCCGGTTCGAACCGGAAAGAAGAATCGCTTACGAAGAGAATATGATTACGGAACGGGACTATTACAACATCATCAACACCGCGAAAAACGACGGTATCGACATCGGCAGAGCCGAAGGGCGTGCTGAAGGTCGCGTTGAAGGACGTGCGGAAGGCGAAGCCATCGGTCGTGAGGAAGGACGCGCGGAAGGGCGTATCGAGATAGCGAAGTCTCTGAAGCGGCTCGGTGTACCGATGGAAACCATCATGCAGGCGACCGGGATGCCAAAGAAGGAATTATGTGATCTTTAGGTAATTGCAAGCAAGCTTGCATTACTCTCGGCTTCTGCGTATATTTGCAGGCCGTACCACATGATTGATGATAATATGGCTAAGGACACTTCGGCTCTTTCACCGTCTGTTGACGGTCGTATCGTATTTCTGGATTATCTGCGGTTCATTGCCTGTTTTATGGTGGTGGTCGTGCATTGTATCGAGCCTTTCTACCTGGGTGGCGAAGGTACTTTCATACGGAATATGTCCGATGCCGCATGGGTCACATTTGCGGATTCCGCACTCAGGGCTGCCGTCCCTCTTTTTGTGATGGCATCGAGCTATCTGCTCTTTCCGTTGAAATATGATACGGCTACATTTTTCAGAAAGCGTTTTGTCAGGGTCTGCATACCTCTTCTGATATGGTCATTGCTCTATGCCCTGATACCGTATTACGGGTCTGCGGACGGGTTCGACAGAGGAATGAATCTGGAGCGTCTCCTCCTTAATTTCAATCCGCACGCAGGTCATCTGTGGTTCCTGTACATGTTGCTTGGCGTCTATCTCGTGATGCCTCTGTTGTCTCCGTGGGTGGAAAAAGTGTCACGGAAAGGTGAGGCAATATTTCTGGCTGTCTGGGCATTCACGACGCTTATACCGTTTTTCAGACAGGTTTCTGCCGTTGTGACAGGGAGTCCGGACCTCTGGGGAGAAGCCAGCTGGAACGAGTACGGTACATTCCAGTATGTCAGCGGTTTTGTCGGATATATGGTCCTCGGGCATTATTTCAGGAAACATGTGCCTGACCTGTCATGGAAGAAGACACTTGCTGTAGCTCTTCCTCTCTGGATTGCTGGCTATGCAGTCACTGCAGGCTGGTTCTGGATGACAATGCCGAAGGATTTTCCTGTAAACGGACCGATAGACATAGCTGTATATATGGAGACAAGCTGGCAATTCTGCGCTTCCGGCGTGGCGTTGACGTCAGTAGCATATTTCATGGTCATACGCAAGCTTACACATTCGGGATGCCTTTATCGCAGTATCATATTGCCGGTCTCGAAAATCAGCTACGGGATATACCTGATGCACATGTTCGTACTTGTGTTCTTCAATACCGCAGTCTCGTCTCTGGCTCTCCCGACTCCTGTCCACATCCTTGTGACGGCATTGCTGACATTCTCAGTCTGCGCCATACTGGCACGTGTCATCTCAATTGTACCTGGAAGCAAGTATCTGCTGGGCTGACTGCTGCAGGCAAACTTTCAGCTATGCATGCCGGGTGTGCCGTCACGGTATTGCAGAAGTCCGCTGATGGATGCCTGTCATGAATTGTGTGACGATACTATATTCATGAATTCTTCACCTGTTATCGTCTCCTTTTCCATCAGATAGCTGGCGGCTTCGTGTACTATGTCCTGATGTGATGCCAGGATATCCCTGGCTTTGCCGTGCGCTTCCTTGATCATGCCGAGGACTACCTTGTCCACTTCCGCAGCCGTCTCTGCCGAACATGCCAGGGATGTATCTCCCCCGAGATAAGGATTGGCCTGTGTCTCCAGTTCCATCATGTCATATCTGTCACTCATTCCGTACCTGGTCACCATTGCTCTTGCAAGTCTGGTAGCCTGGGTGATATCATTGGAGGCTCCGGTGGTCACTGTGCCGCAGAATATTTCCTCGGCGGCACGCCCTCCGGTGAGTGTGGCTATCTTGTTGAGAAGCTCTTCACGGCTCATGAGCATCTGTTCCCCGGAGTCAACCTGCATGGTGTAGCCAAGAGCTCCGGAAGTCCTTGGAACAATGGTTATCTTATGCACCGGAGCGGAATTGCTCTGCAGGGCAGCCACCAGGGCATGACCGATCTCGTGGTATGCCACAATTTTCTTTTCTGTGTCGGACAATACCTTGCCTTTTCTCTGTGCTCCTGCCATCACCGTCTCTACACTTTCTTCCAGGTCTTCTGTCCTGACGCTCTTCCTTCCTGACCTTACTGCCCGCAGAGCCGCTTCATTGACTATGTTGGCAAGCTCGGCCCCTGAAGATCCGGCTGTGGCCCGTGCAACGATATCCAGATTTATGTCTTCGTGGCGGATCTTCTTCAGATGGACATTCAGGATAGCTTTCCTGCCTTCGAGATCAGGAAGTTCCATCTGTATCCTTCTGTCGAAACGTCCCGGTCTCAGCAGAGCCTTGTCAAGGCTGTCCGGCCTGTTGGTGGCAGCGAGTATTACGACGCCTTTTGCAGCATCGAATCCGTCCATCTCGGTAAGAAGCTGGTTCAGTGTCTGCTCCCTCTCGTCATTTCCTCCCATGGAATTGTCCCGTCTTTTGCCTATCGCATCTATTTCGTCAATGAAAATAATGCACGGGGCCTTCTCTCCGGCCTGTTTGAAAAGGTCCCTGACCTTGGCAGCGCCCATTCCTACGAACATCTGTACGAACTCCGAGCCTGATATTGAGAAGAACGGTACATTGGCTTCACCTGCCACTGCCCTTGCAATCAATGTCTTGCCTGTCCCCGGAGGACCTACCAGCAGTGCCCCTTTCGGCAGACTTGCACCGATTTCGGCGTATTTGCCAGGATTGTGAAGGAAGTCCACAATTTCTTTCAGGGCATCTTTGGCCTCATCTTGCCCTGCCACATCAGCGAAGCTTGTCTTTATCTGAGATTCCGCATAGATCCTTGCCCCGCTTCCTCCGAAAGACATGAAATTTCCAGTCCCGCCAAGCTTGGACTGCAGAGACTTGCTCGTATATTTCCAGATTATCAGCATAAGCAGGAACGGCAGCACCCACCAGAGTATGAAATTGATGAGGGCCGAATTCTGGGACTTTATCTTGCGCGCGAATTTTATCTTGCCGTCAGCGTTCGGGCTTGATGCATTCACAAGCCTGTCCACAAGTTCCGGGTCATCTACGCTTCCCGTACGGTATGTGATATCCTTGAATGCGGATGAATCTTCTGGCTCCTTGCCATTGACTCCGTCTTTTTCCTGTACCTGGAACAGAATCTGGCCGTCCTCTATGACTACAGCTTTCACAAGCCCGGAATCAACCTTCGAGATGAATGTCCCGTAGTCCGTGGGCACAATCTTGTTGCCTGAAATATTCGGGAATATGAGCCAGTTGATAAGCAGCGCAATAACTATTCCCCACAGTATTGCGCCGAAATTGAAATTGGATCTTGGCTGCTGCTCTTGCTGCCTGTCTGATTTCTGTTCCATCTGCTTTTGTCGTTTGGTTGTCCCCGTTTCTTCAAAGGTCGTGCAATATCCTTTTCAATGACAAAATGGCATGGATCCTACCTGTCCCGTACTGTCGCATCTGCATGCAAGCTGCACGCAAGGACATGTATCATATACCGGACAATGCCTTTTCTGACGCAACAGATGCGGATTTTGTCTAATTTGCTGACGTAGTGTATGTTACAATGTGTAACAAACAAATTACAGTTATGAAAAAACAATTTTTCAGAATGGCGACAACGCTCTCTTTGATTGCGGGCTTGTTTGCCTTTAATGGCTGTACTGACTATGAGGAGGACATCAATGCGATCAATGACCGCATTGATAACCTTGAGACAGGTCAGATAGCAGACATTGACAAGCAGCTGGAAAATCTGGCTACTGCCATCAGTGATGCGGAGGGGCTCATCAGCACTCTGCAGACAGATGTGACCGCCTTGCAAGATGCTGACAAGTCCCTTCAGGGTCTTATCGACGGGCTTGATGGTGAGATAGAAAATGTTAATAAGCAGATCTCAGAAATCAATACCAGCATCAGCAATCTTGAGACAGATCTTGAGAAGCAGATCAATGATGCGGTTTCCGAACTTGAGCAGAAAGACAACGCACTTTCAGAAGATATCACGAAAGTGGCAAATGACCTTACTGCAGCCCAGGAAGCGCTTAGCGATGAAATAGCAAAAGGAGATGCAGCAAATGCTTCAAAGATAGATGAACTTTCAAAAAAGATAGACGAGAATTACAGTACTCTTGAAAAGCTCATTTCTGGCGCAAATGCTTCAAATGCAAAGGAATTCAAGAAGCTGAATGACGAACTCACTGAGCAGAAAGGTAAACTTGATGAGGCAATTACAGACATTGCAAACCTTGTTTCTGATGTGGCAGATCTGACAGGCCGCGTTGCAGAACTGGAAAAACTTCCGGCTGAAATAGATGCTCTCGAAGAGACTGTTAAGAATATCCAAAACGACTACCTGACCAAAGAAGAAGCTGCAGACACTTATGCGACTATAGAGGCCGTAAAGGCACTTGAGACCAGCATAGGAGAGATCCAGAGCGCTCTTGAAAAAGCTGACCAGGAACTTTCTGCTCGCATAACTGCACTTGAAGGTAAGTATGACAGCGACCTTAAGATATCTGAGATTGTCGAAAAGATCAACAAGGCTCAGACTGCGGCTGATAACGCAGCGGCTGCTGCTGAGAAGGCACAGGAATCTGCAGATAAAGTTCTCGGTGACCTCAATACACTGAAAGAAGCTCTTGGCATTTACACTGAAAAAGGAAAGCTTGAGGGAGATATCAAAGGTCTTCAGGCCAAGGACGAAGAACTCAGCAAGCAGGCTGATGCAATAAAGGACATGATCGGCGAGCTGGAAGAAGGTACTACTGTTGCCGGTGAGCTTACAGCATTGTGGAACAAGATCGGTGAGATCGACGGCACTGTAGCTGATGCTATCGCTGATCTCGAAAACACCAAGCTGGACATCGAGAATTTCGACGATGAATTCAACAAGCAGCTTGACGCAGCACTCGCAGACGGCGGCAAGATTACAGAAGCCATCGCAACTGCCATTACAAAGCTTTCTGGCGAAATCGACACTAAGATAGACGAAATCAATAGCAAGATTGATGAAATCAACAAGACAATAGAAGGTCTGCCTGAATGGAAAACTGCAGTTGACGATGCTATCGATGGTCTTGAGAACAGAATCCAGAGCTTAGTATACGTACCTGAATACAGCGACGGAAAAGCTGCCGTATACCTTTACAAGATAAATGAAGTTCCTGTATCAGAAAATGTAGTCGCTACAGCTACTTTCAAGGTAACACCTGCCGCTCTTGCTGATGCTGTAGTAAATCAGTACAAAGACAATGTTGTAGTAAATGTTGTTCCTGTAAAGAACGTATCCACAAGGGCTGCAGAAAAAGGAACTGTCATCTCCGGGGAAAACCTCGTGGTTAGCAAGAATGCATCTGACCCAAGCTACATTGATGTAGAAATCACAATACCGTCTGAAGACTTCAAGATTGATGCAGACAGCAAGGAAGCTGGACTCGCATTCTCACTCTACGTTGCATCCAAGGAGGAAGTTGAAGCATCTGAGGAAGAAGGTACAATCAACATGGACGCAGGAACATATGTTTCCAGCGAATATGTTCAGACTGCAGTGGCTGTAAGAGACCTGGAAAAAGCTTACGTACTGTACAACGAGAAAGCAGAGAAAGAGTATCAGGAATACCCTTCAGGAAGTGATCTTGTAAACGAGGTGAACAGCTACGAAAGAGCATGGTCATACTCTGCAGCAGACCCTAATGACAGGTATGTATACCTCTACGGAGACAATACATTGTCAACAGCCGAAGATCAGACAGACAAGGGTGCATACACCATCCATATCAAAGTTGACGATGAATATCTTACACTTGACGAAGCTGCAGCACGCTTCAGGACTGATGTTGCTGATATCACCCCTGAATACAGCGCAACTGTAAAATACTTCGACAAGGAAGGTACGGAAGACGAGAATCTGGCAGAAAACTACAGTGTAAATGTCAGAGTGGATGAGAATGTCACTGAAGAGGAGCCTTACGGTACAAGTATCGACATGGCCAAGACCAATGAGCTTGCGCCTCTTGCAGGTATGTATGTTCAGGTTGAAAATACCTTTGCTTTCCCTGAGGACAACAAATACGGATATACGGATCCTGTGATATCAAATGTCGGCAAGTATACTGTAATCAACGAGCCTGTCAAGGTTAAACTTGCTGCCGCAAGCACCGACTGGACTTATGATTTCGCTCTTGCACATGCTGACGATCCGACAAATCCGACAACAGCCAATGTCCAGCCTATCGTTTACTCTGATCTGGCATTTACTGTCGAGAAGCTTGGCGGAATACCTCTTGCAAACATCCTTCTGCACTCAGGCCCTATCTCTAATGAATCATACGTGATTGTAGATGGCCAGAAGGTAGCCTACACGGATGCAAATGCACCTAAGCTTTCATTCAAGGCACTTAATGTAGATGATACATATGAAGCAGGTATCGCGACTGTCGAGATGAGCAAGGGATACAAGTTCGCTACAGACCAGGATACCAAGTATGAATTCGTCTACAAGTACAATATCAGCCAGTTCAACACTGTATGTGAGGTTGTATTTGAGGTGACCCTCGGTCAGATGCCGGGCAGCCAGTCTATTGAGTACACATTTGATGAGAATGACAAGATTAAGTTCATGCTCCCAGGCTCAGGTGAGGTAGACTATATCGGTACCGAGCGCAATGTGACGGACGGCTTTGCCAAGATGTACAGCGAGAAAGTCGCTTCTGACGAACACAAGTGGTTCGGCAATGAAACCCTTACTCCGGAAGGCCAGTTCAAGGCAGCTCTCATGGTTGATGACGTGAACCGTACATTCTACACTACAAAGAGAGACGGAGAAATCCTCAATAACTACGAGCATGCAAAACATGACGTGGCTAACGGCAGACCGGTATGGACAAGGCTCAATATCCCTGAGGTCGAAAATGAATCACCTGCGAACAGCACTTCATACATCAGGGTATCATCATCCGACATTACAGCTATCGGAAATGAATTCGAGTTCACGACAGAGATTGAGACCTGGTTCGGCCCTGTATATACATTCACTGCAAAACTTGGTGTAGACAAGCCAGCATACGAATTAGGATATATCAACACTCATATCAACTTTGAAGATGCTGATATTCCGTTCGTTGAGCTCGGATACAACGAAGTCAACGGTGAATATGTAATCCAGGAGTCACACCCTAAAAACTACTTCAACGTCACTAACATTCCTGCCGGATCAACAGATGTGCTCAAGGTTAAGTTCACTACAGATGTTCCTGCCGGAGACCCTTCATACGGTACGGCACCTGTCATCCCTGACCTCAATGTAAATGAAGCCGGAAAACTTGGAGAACATATAATTAACTGGAGCAACTACAATGCCCGTGACCTTAAGCTCAGGGCTACGCTGGTAGCATCATCAGCTGAAGGTGCTTCAGAAGTGATCATCAACTATCTGGATCTTGCAATTGTTGTCCCTCAGCTTGTAACTGATCTGGTTCCGAAGGCTGAAACAGCAATCGTAGAAAGGTCCAACACCGGTGTTGCTGTGGAAATCAACCTCTGGGAATATCTTGAAGCTATCGCCAATGAAAATTATCCGGAAGGCAATGGCGGCAAGAACTTCATACCAGACACTGAAGACGTGGATCCTGCAGTAAGCGGCGGAAAAGTGGTACTGAGCGACATCAACAATTCAGATGCTATGAAACTCTACGGTGCAGAGATTTCATTCGGTGAAATATCCATAGTATCTGGCGGACAGATGAGGCCAGACCTTCAGGACGCCATACATTACAATGCTGCAAACGGTACATTCACGTACTTCCCTGAGGACGGTACTATTGTCAGCCCGATCGAGATATCTGTTGAAGTTACACTCAACTACTATCTTGACTACAATGGCAATACTGATCCGGACGCTAATGGTGCACATACCACTACACTCAAACTCACAATAAAAGACAAATAATCTCAAGTCTTAGCATCAGGTAGGGGTGGTCGGCGACGGCCACCCTTATTTATATTAACGTGAATTCGATGAAATGAATGAAATGAATTTCAGAGAATTACCTCTATAGAGGACGAAGTCCGGCGTAAGTTCTCCCCTACGCAGGGGAGAATTTAAGAGGGGTGACACGAAAAAGGAAAGGGATTTCGAAGAAATCGTAACGTCAGTTCGACGGAATCTCTGATATTGAACAGAATAATTCGTCGAACTGACGTTATATTAAATGTGGATTCAACTGAAACGACAATAAGAAAAAGGTAGGAAAGACATGAAACGATCAAGAACAATCATCAAGGCAACGGCGCTGTTGTGCGGTGCCATGCTATGTAT
>CALVDP010000099.1 GCA_944326315.1 uncultured Bacteroidales bacterium | reverse complement strand
TCCTTATTCAAAAAAAATCTATATATTTTCAGTCATGCACCGAAATGCATGGCTGCTCCATTCTCCTATTCACATCTCTCCGGCACTGCCGCCGCTACGGAACGTACATCCATAAAAAGAATCTCCGCTTTCAGCATCCCTGCTTCCGGAACAAATTAGAAAAGAATCTTGCGTTCATTCGTTATATCCTTCCAAAAGGCAGCCATTTTTCGGACCTTACCCATGAGGACGCCACATGGATGATCATCATATCAACAGCACAGCAAGAGCCAGTCTAGACGGCTGACCCCCGTTTGAACTGGCTCTTCTCCTTTTAGACGGCAAGCAGATGGAACTCTGTCATATAACATTTTCCTAATTCCATAAGAAATGTCTGCAATTTATCAATGATCTTCTGCTCCAGCGTGGATTCCGAATAGCGGCTGTCCTCCGGCAGACCAAGGAACTCAAGGATATATGGATCCTTTACAATGTCTCGGATTTTTCATCTTTCAATTTCCGAGATGCTGTCTCGGAAATCGCCTCTCTGTAGGTAAGATAAAACCTGCGCATATTTTCAAGGTTATCAACGGAAAATCCTCTTCCGAACTTTGCATTCAGTCTTTTGGATAACCACAGAATCTATCTGTGCTGCAGTTCGCTTTCTTGCATTTTCAATGAGCGTTTCGATTTTTCGTGTCAAATGATCCGCATCGAATGGTTTCATATCAGTCATTACAATATCTTCCTCTGCACTTTCAGATTATAAATAAAAAAAATCGTCACAGCTAAAAGAAGGGCAAAGAGCAGTCATCTTCTGCTCCATCTCCCCTATTCGCATCTCTCCAGCACTGCCGCCGCTGCGGAACGTGCATCCATAAAAAGTACCTCATCTTCCATCATCCCTGCTTCTGGATCAAAGGGAGCTGGGCTGGCAGTATGGAAAGCCAGTTTCCACCGGTACCCGCCCGGTGCCTTGGGAAGAGTCTGGGTGTGGGGTTCCCAATGGGCATTGACTGCCAGGAACACGCCGTCATCTCCCGTATCGGCTTCCTTTCTCCCGCAGAAGAGAATGCCGATCTGGCGCGCGTTTTCATCGGTCTGGGAATTCCAGGGGACGCCGTGATGGAAAGAAATATCCGGCCAGCCGCAGGCGGCAGACTCTCCCGGGCCCCGAAGGACCGGATGTTCCTTTCGAAAAGCTATCATCCGGGAAACGAAGTCAAAGAGCCCGGCATTCCGCTCCAGATCGCTCCAGTCAAGCCAGGAGATTTCATTATCCTGACAGTAGGTATTATTATTTCCATATTGCGAATTTCCAAATTCATCTCCGCAAAGCAGCACAGCAAATGCATTTCGGCACATTTTTTCCCGGAGGGTAAGAATATCCGGATCCTCTGTAAAGCCTTCTGTTCCGCAGTTCCAGCTGTAATTGGCATCGGAACCGTCCGTATTGTTCCAGCCGTTGGCTTCGTTATGCTTTTGGTTGTAGGCGTACAGATCGTGAAGGGTAAAGCCGTCATGGCAGGTGATAAAATTCACCGATGCATTGGGACGCTTGTCCGGCTGATACAGATCCGGAGAGCCGATGATCCGCTGCACTGCCGCCTGCGCCATCCCTCCGTCTCCTTTCAGGAAGCGGCGGAGATCATCCCGATAACGTCCGTTCCATTCGGCCCAACGGTTCCAGTCCGGGAAACTTCCCACCTGGTACAGCCCGCCTGCATCCCATGCCTCGGCGATGAGCTTTACATGCCCCAGAATGGGGTCATAGGCCAGGCTCTCTAAAAGGGGCGGCCGTGACAGAGGCCCGCCGTCCTCGCCGCGCCCCAGAATCGACGCCAGATCAAAGCGGAATCCGTCTACCCGGTACTCCACTACCCAGTACCGCAGACAGTCCAGAATAAACTGGCGCACCACAGGATGATTGCAGTTCAGCGTATTCCCCACACCGGAAAAATTGTAGTAGCAGCCGTCCGGCGTCAGCATATAATAAATGTTATTGTCAAGGCCCTTGAAGGAAAAGAACGGGCCCCGATGGTCCCCTTCCGCCGTGTGATTTAGTACCACATCCAATATCACATCAATGCCGTTGGCATTCAGCGTGCGGATCATTTCCTTTAATTCGGTTCCTTCCCGGTTATATTCCACCGCCGCTGTGTAGCCTGTGTTGGGGGCAAAGAAGCATACTGTATTGTATCCCCAGTAATTTAACAGCTTCTTCCCGCCCACAGTACGCTCATCCGCAGTTTCATCAAATTCAAAAACCGGCATCAGCTCCACGGTATTTACTCCCAGTTTTTTCAGATATGGAAGTTTTTCCAGCAGTCCGGCGAAGGTGCCGGGATTTTTCACACCGGAGCTTTCATGACGGGTAAATCCCCGCACATGCATTTCATAAATGACCATATCCTGGAAGGGCACCCGATGGTTTACAAATCCGGCCCAGTCAAAGGTATCTTTAACCACTCTGGCGTGATACGCGCTTCCCGCCGGATTCCGGCTTCCCCAGACACTCTGGCCGGTAACAGCCCGTGCATACGGATCCAGCAGATAACGGCTTTTGTCAAAAATCAGTCCCCGGTCCGGATCATACGGACCGTCCACCCGGTAAGCATATTCAATCTCATCGATATCCAGATCAAACACAATCATGGAATACGTGTGGCCCACACGGCAGTCCTGGGGAAAAGGAAGCACCGCAAAGGGTTCTGTCTCTCCCCGTCGGAAAAGACACAGTTCGCATCCTGTGGCATACACAGAATGGATGGTAAAGCTGACTCCGCCCGGCACCAAAACTGCCCCATTGGTCAAAAAAAGTCCCGGCCGTACCCGGAAACCAGTCGTCTTTTCATTCGAAACCGGAAAAAATAATTTTTCACTCTGCTCCATAAACCCTCTCCCTTCATCATGCCGGCAGCATGGGCCCCGGCGCCGTCTCCGGTTCGGAGCCCCAAAAAACCTGCTTAATTTCCTGCTTCGCGCTTCACAAGATATGCCGCCTTTTCGCGATCCTTTTTATGTACAAAGATTTCATACTCTTCCTGAGGGTTCATCTGCCCTGCGCTTCCCATCCGGCCCCGCATGGTGCCGCGTCCGGCCCACTGCGTCATCCGGTTTCTTACCGTGTACCGGTAGGGAATATGATGATTTTCCAGGATATTTCGAATTTGAACAAATGTCTTCATGCTGCCGCCGCAGTATAACGTTTCCCGATTAAAAAAATGAATCATAGGCCCCTCCTCAGCAAAATCACATTTATAAGCTTCCCTTTTGCTCCGCTTCCTTTCCCCCGGCAAAAAATGCCTTCTCCATCACAAAATTCTTAAGCT
>CALVDP010000098.1 GCA_944326315.1 uncultured Bacteroidales bacterium | reverse complement strand
GGGAGCATAGCTCAGTTGGTTCAGAGCGTCTGCCTTACAAGCAGAGGGTCGGGGGTTCGACTCCCTCTGCTCCCACCGGAGAAAGCAAGTGGCCGGTTGCCTTGCAGGTTTGCAGGCGATGTCCGTTCGGTCGGACATTTTCCGGACAGCCGCTTCTTTCCAAGCGATGTTTGAGGGTGACCAAAAGTTTCTTTTGAGTCACTCTTTTTTTGTCTATGGCTTCTGTCCATTGCCGGTCCTGCATGGAATTCCCGGAGGCGTGTCGGGCTCGTCCCGGAGGCGGCAGGACAGAGTGTCAGACCTGCAGTGAGTATGGAATTTATCAATATTATAGACTGTATAGGCACGTTTGCCTTCGCCATAAGCGGCATCAGACTTGCCGCGGCGAAGAATTTCGACTGGTTCGGGGCTTACGTCGTCGGTTTTGTGACGGCGGTGGGCGGCGGTACGCTGAGGGATGTGATGCTTGATGTCACTCCTTTCTGGATGGAGCATGTCTCATACGTGATAGTGACGGCCCTTGCATTGCTGTTCGTGCTTGTTTTCAGGAAATATGTGGTACGCCTTGACAATACATTCTTTATTTTCGACGCTGTCGGCATAGCTTTGTTCACTGTTGTAGGTGTGGAGAAAAGCATTGCGGCCGGTTTCCCGATGTGGGTCAACATCATTATGGGGACGATTACCGGCGCCGCCGGAGGAATGTTCAGGGATATTTTCATCAATGAAGTGCCTCTGATTTTCAGGAAAGAGATATACGCGATGGCCTGTCTTGCGGGGGGCATAGTATATTATGTGTGTATCTGGATCGGCCTTGGCAGCATTGCTACACAGGTGATTGCTGCCATATCCGTGATGCTTGTGCGGATATTGTCCGTGCATTTCAGGATAAGCCTGCCGTCATTGAAGAGCATCGACAGCTCGTCCGGTGATTCAGACGGCGGATCTTCAGTGAAATAACTTCTGTAATCATGGAGACATATCTTATCGCATTGATATGCGCCGTTGCTGGTGTTCTGGCCGGGTATATGGCCGCGCGGCGCGGCAGGCAGGCAGCCGTCACCAGGGCTGAAGTCCTGCAGTCCAGACTCGATGACCTCGGCAGGAGGCTGGAGGAGGCCGGGGCTGAGGCGGAAGCAAGGTGTGCGAAGGTGGCGGAGGAGAAGGACCGTGCCTGCAGAGAGGCCCTTGAGTCGAGGGACAAGTATTGCAGGGATGCCATTGATGCACGTGTCAAGGCATGCAACGAAGCACTGGAAGCGCAGGAGAGACGTCACAATGAGGCCATGAAGGCGCTTCAGGCCAGGTTTGACGAAACTTTGGAGAAGGTCTCCGCCCAGCTGAAGACAGCTACGGAGGATATGCTCAGGCAGAGACAGCGTGAATTTTCTGAAGCCAGCAATACCAATCTCGGCCAGATAGTCAATCCTCTCAGGGAGACGATAGACAAGATGAAGAAAGCCATGGACGAAAGTACTCTCCGGCAGACTGAGATAGGAAGTGCCATGAAGGCTACGGCCGAGACCATGATCAGGCAGAGCGAGGCCGCAAGGAAAAGCGCCGATGAATTGTCTCGGGTGTTCCGTCATGAGTCCAAGGTGCAAGGCAACTGGGGCGAGCGTGTGTTGTCGGATCTTCTTGAAGCACAGGGCCTTGTTCAGGGTCTGCACTATGATGTCCAGGCTACTGTGAGGGATGCCTCAGGCAATGTCGTCAAGCCGGAGTCCGGGAGTGCCCTGCGCCCTGACGTTATCCTGCATCTGGACACCAGACGGGAGGTCATCATCGATTCCAAGGTCTCTCTGTCGGCCTATATGGACTATGTGAATTCCGGGAACGAGGAAGACAGGAGGAAGTTCCTTAAGGCTCATCTGGAAAGTATCAGGAAGCATGTCAAGGAACTTGCCGCCAAAGACTATTCATCCTATATAATGCCTCCCAAGGTGGGGATCGACTATGTGATAATGTTCGTCCCACACAGCGGCGCTTTGTGGACCGCCCTGAATGCCGAGCCTGACCTGTGGCGCAAGTCCATGGACCAGAATGTATTCATAGCTGACGAGCAGACCCTGTTTGCCGCATTGCGCATCATAAACATGACGTGGGTGCAGATTGCCCAGGCCCAGAATCACGAGAAGGTGTATGCCCTCGCAGCCGAGATGCTGGACAGGGTGGGGCAGTTCATGAAGAAGTACGATGCCGTAGGGAAATCGCTCGAAGCGGCTCTCCGTTCGTATGAGGAGGCGGGTCGCAAGCTTTCTCCTTCCGGACAGAGCATTCTCCAGACATGCGCCAAGCTGCAGAAGCTCGGTGCAAGGCAGAGTGACAGGAATCCTCTTCCGCAGCTCTCCGGTGCCGATGCGGATACGTCCGAAGCAAATTGATGCAAATTGAACGAGTTTGTTTGCATTGCTCTCGGCTTCTGCGTATATTTGGCCACTTCGTGTCCACATATACTGTTGCGCCTCGGCAATGCAAATCAAACAAGTTTGTTTGCATTGCTCTCGGCTTCTGTGTATATTTGGCCACTTCGTGTCCACATATACTGTTGCGCCTCGGCAATGCAAATCAAACAAGTTTGTTTGCATTGCTCTCGGCTTCTGCGTATATTTGACTTCGTCATTTAT
>CALVDP010000097.1 GCA_944326315.1 uncultured Bacteroidales bacterium | reverse complement strand
TAATGTGAACATCTTGTTTTTGTTTATTGTATCTTTTGTGTCCGGAGTCACGCTGCCGCCTCATTCGTTCTTGAGTGACTTTACCGGATCCTCCCCTGCGATCCTCCACACATTGTACGAAGCCACCCCTACGCTGAGTACCAGCACTATGCAGGCCCCCGCCACGAACAGATACCATCCAAGCACTGTCTTGAGCGCGAACTGGTCGAGCCACTCCGTGGCCGCAAAGAAGGCTGCCACGGCTCCTGCAGCGACTGACGGAAGAGCGATCTTCGCCACATCCGTGTTCATAAGCCTTGCTATGTCCTGCATCACAGCCCCGTTTATCTTTCTCACGGCTATCTCCTTGCGCCTCCGGTTCACCTCGTCTGAAGTATAGCCGACCAGTCCTATGAACACTATCAGCAGTGTCACTATGCTTCCCACTGTCACGGCATCCCGGAAATTCCTTGTCCCGGCATAGGCCGCTTTCATGTCGTTCTTGTATGAATAGACAAACATTTCCTTGTCCGGTACGATACCGGCTATCACCTGTTCCGCCCGGGAGATGGCCTCCGGAGAAATACTGTGGAACTTTATCAGGGCAAATCCCCCGGTCGGCTCAGGACTGTATGCCACTACGGACGGCCTTGTGTCAGGATTCACTGCAGACCCTATGCTGATATCCTCATACACACCGCAGATGGTCATGGGCTGGCTGAAGGAAGTGATGTAAACATCTTTGCCGACTATGTCGGAGTCCCACCCCGCTGTCCTTTCCATGAACTCGACGAATCTGCGGCTGACCATGACCTCCTGGGCGGCACCGTAATTTTCATTGAATGTATTGCCTTGTATTACAGGTATTTCCATAAGATCAAAATAACCTTTGCCGACGAAATACAGGTCGGCGCAATTGAACAGTTGCTCTGAATTGCCAGGAAGCATCACATTGTCACCTCCCGTCCCGTGCACCGGCAGGACATCGGCAAATGTGACGGCCTCCACTTCCGGAAGCCTGGCGATCTCCTGGAGAATCAGGCTTCGCTGGGCCATGTCTCCTACAGGCTCGAGACTGGCGTAGGCGAGGTTGTCATATTCATATCCTGTGTCGGCATTTGTCACAAGTCTGTATTGTCCTGAAATCACAATCAGCAGAATGGCAAGGAAAGCCGCGGCGGCGAACTGTATCGACAGCAGGGCGAGTTTCCAGCGCCGCTTGGACTCCCTGTAGCTGCGAAGGGCGGACGCCACTGGGATTTTCGCGAATATGTTTCCCGGTACGGCTCCTGAAATCAGGGCGATGACTATGCATACGGCTATGAGTATGAATATCCTGCCTCCCGAGAGAAGCCCTGCAAGCGTTGTCCCTGTAAGTTTCTCGACCGTCCCGCTGAAGACAGCCAGGAGAATCATCCCTGCCGCGAATGCCAGGAATGTGTGCACGCACGCTTCTGTGACAAGCATCCCCCTGATTTCCTTCTGTCCGGCCCCGTAGCATTTGCATACGGCCATCTCCTTGGACCTGCCTATTATTGAGGACACTGTAAGCAGTATATAGTTCATGGCTGCAGTGAACAGGAGGGCGAAGGCTATCAGGCCGAGCATCAGGGTCATGTTCCTGGTCTGGGAATCCGATCTGTGCCATGAGTCCAGCCTGCGGAATGTGATGCCGACTTCCACCCCGCTTTTTTCCAGTTCTTCTGCGATGTAGTCTTCTATGAATTTGTCTGTCCTGGCCTGGACAGAGCTGATATCAACTCCTTCCCTGACCTTTATCAGGCTTGTGTACCTGTCGTTCCCCAGAAGATTCATCGAGCCGTCCCATGTGTAATATGAAATCGAAGGCATGGAAACGAGCATGTCCAGATAGCTGAAGATGGAGTTTTCCGGGAAATCCTTGAATACCCCGCTGATGGTGAGGACTGCATCCTCCCTCCCGTCCAGCACGATGGTCTTCCCGACGGCGTCCCCGCCGATATTCCTTGCCACGGATTCCGACACCATAGCCTGCAGAGGGCTGGAAAGTATTTCTTCAGGGTCTCCCTGCAGCACATCCAGAGAAAGCACATCAAAAAAACAGGAATCGGCCACCGTATATGTGGCTTTAAGCTTTTCCCTGGTCTCTGTCAATGTGAACGTAGAGCCTTCACCTAGAGTGGTGAATCTTGTGGCTGTCTCTATTTCAGGTGAGTACATCCGGAGATATACGGGTACCCCGCCTGGTGTCCTGGGGTAGATTTCTGTACTGGAATTGTCTTCCTGGTCCGGGAAGGTCTCCATCACCATGTATATCCTGTCGCTGTCCCGCCAGAAGCCGTCATAGCTCTGCTCGAAGGCCACCTTGGCGATGAGCACCAGCCCGAGGGCAAGTCCTATGGCCAGCGAGGTGATCTTCATTATGTTGTGCTGCCCTTTGCGAAGCAGGTTCTTGAGTGTTGCAGTTATGTTTTTCATCAGTTGATGCTTTAAAATAACGGTTGTCCTATTTGAGTATCAGTACATCATTGTTCCTGAATGTCTCGTAGTTGGAGATGATGACCTTCTCGCCTGGCTGCAGGCCTTCCTCCACTTCGTAGTACTGCGGGT
>CALVDP010000096.1 GCA_944326315.1 uncultured Bacteroidales bacterium | reverse complement strand
GGACGAAAAAAGTTAAAATAAATTTGGTCTTAACTTAGAATTCACCCTCTTTAAGAGGGGTGACACGAAAAAGGAAATGGATTTCGAAGAAATCGTAACGTCAGTTCGACGGAATCTCTGATACTGAACATAATAATTCGTCGAACTGACGTTAAAATATTTATGGACAGACTGATTTTCATAGATGCCACGATGCGGGAGGAATCCCGTACACGGAGGATAGCCAGGCCGATTATAGCCGAGCTTGGGAAAAGATATGCAATTGAGACAATAAGCCTTGACGGGGCGGGCTTCCCGGCTGTCGGCAGCAAGATACTGCATGAAAGGGACAACGGCTACGTACCCGAGGAATACGCCGAGATGTCAAGAAGAATAGCCGCAGCCGACAGGATAGTCATAGCGGCTCCGTTCTGGGACATGAGTTTCCCCAGCGCGCTCAAGGTCTTCTTCGAGAACATGTCGCTGTTCCACATCACATTCGACAGTGATGATACACACTGCTACGGGCTATGCAGGTGCTCCAAGGTACTGTATATCACGACCAGGGGGATGAACATCCACACAGGAGACGAACTTGAACAGGCCACACCGTATATCAGGGCACTCAGCCGGCTGTGGGGACTCGGTGACCTGTATGTGGTCTCTGCCGAGAATATGGACTACAGTTCTCCTGAAGAGATTGAGAAGAAGATCGACAAGGCTGTTTCGGAGGGGCTTGACATCTGCCGCAGCTTCTGAGATTCACAGCCTTGTGGCGTCACCCTCTGTCCTTGTTCAATATTATAAGTGCGGCAATGACTCCGGGGACCCAGCCGGCACCTGTAAGGAACAAGACAATAAGGAATGACCCGCACCCCTTGTCACATACGGCAAGAGGCGGGAATATTATCGACAGCAAGACTCTCCAGAAAGACATTTCGAAATTTTTGTCGAAAATACGACAAATTCCGGCAATTTACAAGGACTCAGGATTGTCGGCATTGTCGGCAGGGAAAACGATGCCTGACTGACGGCGGATTTCATCCACCACCTCCATCACAAGCAATGAATTGTGATGGGTGTTGATATCGGATTCCCGTTTTCCTGCAAGCACAAGGCTGATGAACTCCTCCACTTCATGGTAATAGACATCCTTGTCCGACGGTATTGACCAGTCTACCGGAACCGTCTTTCCCCTGCGCTCCGCGGCAGGAGCCGTTGCCCGGGGAATAAATGACACTGAAGTCATCCGGCTGACGTGATCTATGACTATCGACCCGTTCTCTCCCTGGATTTCAGACGGAAGATAAGAATCCGCAATCTTGGAATATGCGACAGAGGCTTCCATGCCGCCGGCATACCCGAATATGGCAGTACCCTGACCGTCCGTCCCTGATGCGAGCATGGTCGAAGAAGCCGCAACACTGTCCGGGGCCCCGAAAAGGACTATCATCGGATAGATTGTATAGACTCCTATATCCATCACTGCACCGTTGGAATATGCCGGGTTGAATGTGTTCACCGGATTACCGGCCTTGAAGGCATCATAGCGGGAAGAATACTGGCAGTAGGACGAAGACCAGCGCCGTATTTTCCCTATCTTGCCGATGTCCCGGGCTATCCTGCGGAAACCAGGCGTCAAGGTGGATTTCATGGCCTCCATCAGTGTCACGCCATATTTCTCCGAAGCGGCAATCATCTGTCTGGCTTCTGCGGCATTGGAGGCCAGCGGCTTCTCGCAGAGGACATGCTTCCCTCTGCTCATGCACAATATGGCCTGGCTCGCGTGCAGGAAATTGGGCGTGGCAATATACACGGCATCCACACAGTCGCCTGAAACCATGGCTTCCAATGAAGTGTAGACTTCCGGTATCCCATATCTGGAGGCAAAATACCGTCCCCGTTCCTCTGTCCGGGAACATACTGCAGCCAGTTCGAAACGGCTGTCCTGCTTCGCTCCCGCTATTACCCAGTCAGTTATGAAATTGGTCCCGACTACCCCGAAACGTACTTTCCGCATACTTCCCTGTTATCATGTCCATACAATATCTGCAAATTTAACATTCGGCGCGGACATGACCGAGAAATTACGTTTTTTTTCATGAGTTGATTTAATTTCGGGATTGCAAAATTATAATGGTGACGGGCTGGCATCAATCACAACTTGTCGGTATTTTTCCCGCAGGTATTACATGTTGTGCGGATGATTTGCATAAATTTGCATCCCTTACATTTTTCACAAGGATATCGGCTATGGACAAGACTGAAAGGGCAATGCGGAAGGAAGAGCAAGAAAGGCACGATTCGGAGACCATGAAATGTGAAGCGGCGTTCCGCATACGGAATTCGACGCCGGAAGACATAGACATCATAATGCCGATATATGACCGGGCCCGGAAATTCATGTCAGAGCATGGAAATCCAGGACAGTGGACTTGCGGATACCCGTCCCGAGACCTCATTCTTTCCGAAATAGAAGCGTCACACAGTTTCATTTGTGAAGACATGGACGGCAATGTGGCCGGTACCTTCTGCTTCATCATCGGAGAGGATCCGACATACAGTCTTATTGAAAACGGCAGATGGCTGTCAGACAGACAATACGGTACGATCCACCGTCTTGCCTCCGCAGGAACAGCCAAAGGTGTGGCTGATGCTTGCATAGGATGGTGCTGGCAGAAGATACATAATCTGCGCGCAGACACGCATGCCGACAATACCGTAATGCAGGCCATACTCGACCATTCCGGCTTCCGCCGATGCGGGACAATATACACCGATGACGGCTCGCCCAGGATAGCATATCAGAAAATAAGATAACGTGAATTCGATGAAATGAATGGAATGAATTTCATCGAATTACCTCTATGGAGGACGAAGTCCGATGTAAGTTC
>CALVDP010000095.1 GCA_944326315.1 uncultured Bacteroidales bacterium | reverse complement strand
CCTGACGGGGAATTCTTCAGGGAGAAGGAAACGAAGGCATTGTTTTCACATCAGTCAGAGGAGGGTTTCGATGCACGTTTCCGCGAACTTCTGGCCAAATACCCTCCGGAAAAATTCCGGAACGCCTTTGTGGCGGACCCGATGTTCGGACATTATCTGAGCAATCTGTTCCGGGTATATGTCTACACCCCTATTTTCAAGGACAATGACTATTCGCGCCTGGAAGAATGCCTGCATACATCTCCTGACGCGAATCTCAGGACATACTTCTGGCACCTTGTCCAGATCCCTTTCGACAGGGGAGATGCCACTGCCCAGGAACTGTATCCTCTGGCAAAGGCGCTGTACGAAGAAATGGAGTCGCGTCCGCAGACATCGGCAGAGAAAGTATGGTCTCCCGCCGAATGGAAAGAGAAATTCTACAGTGAAAACAAGGCTGCATGGCTGGATTATGCAAAGATACTGGACGGTGCCGGGGAATCAGACCGTGCAATGGAACTCATGGACACCCTTTATTTATGGTACGGATCGGAGTCGGCCGGCTTCAGCGATTTCTATGTCAGGATGCTGAAGAAGCACGGAAGGGATGTTCTCGGCATAATCACGGATGCCGTGGAGGCGAACCAGGCCACTCCTGAAATGCTGGATATCCTTAAGCAGGACTATCTTGCCGGCGGCGGTGCGGAAGACGGTTTCGACGGATATGTGAATTCCCTGAAGTCGGAATCCGTCATGCAGGCACAGAGACAGGCACTGGCGGAAAGCATGATCAACGTGCCGACCGAACTCTTCACGCTCCGGAAACTTGAAGGAGGCAAGGTCGACATGAAGGCCCTCAAAGGACATATCATTGTACTGGACTTCTGGGCAACCTGGTGCGGACCGTGCAAGGCTGCCATGCCGGGTATGCAGATGGCAGTGGACAGATACAAGGACGATCCGGAAGTGGATTTCTTCTTCATATCCACCATGGAGAACAGAAAGGATTTCGTACGGGTGATCAAGGATTTCATTAAAGAAAAAGGATATGATTTCCAGGTACTTCTGGACAACAAAAACGAAGCGGGAAAGGGTCAGGCCGTGTATGATCATTATGCCAGGCAGTTCCATTTTTCCGGTATCCCGCAGAAGATGATCATCGACGGGAACGGGAATGTGAGGTGGATAGCGACCGGATATTACGGATCACCGTCAGCTCTCGCGGATGAAATAAGCATAGTGATAGAGGAGATAAGGAAAGAGGAGACAAGGAAATGAGCTGCAGGACCATCTGTACGGCTGTAATCATGTCGTGTGTCTGTGTGACACTGTCAGCCGGTGATTTCAGATCCGAAGACGTGCTGTTCTACGGCCGGGACAGCCTGGGCTATGCCGGCACCCTGACAATTCCCGAAGACGGAGTGAAGCGTCATACAGCCGTTGTCATAGTGTCAGGTTCCTATCCGCAGGACAGGGACGGGACTATGGCGGGGCACAAGATATACAAGGAGATAGCCGAATATCTCAGTGCCCGCGGGGTAGCGGTGCTCCGGGTGGATGACCGGGGTGTAGGCGCCTCCGGCGGAGACTATTCCCTTGCCACCACTTACGATTTCTCGGATGATGTCATAGCGGCGGTGGAATATCTGAAAGGCAGGCCGGACATAGCGCGAAGGCGGATCGGTGTCCTCGGGCACAGCGAGGGTGCCGCCAGCTGTTCCATAGCTGCTTCAAGATGCCGTGACATCCGGTTTTTCATATCCGTGGCAGGGCTCATGACGGACGGGCTGTCTTCCGTCATACAGCAGAACCATGACATAGTGGCGAATACGGAAGGCCTTCCGGATTCCTACAAAAAGCGGTATGACGAGATAAACGGACTGATGTTCAATACCGCTTACGAATATGCGGATGCGGACAGTGCCGTATTGTCAGCGGAACTGTTCCGCGTGTATGACGAGTGGAAAGTGAAGGATGACGAAAAGATCAGGGAAAAGGGGGTAGAGTACGACCATTTCCGGTTCCCGATCTACATGTATGCCATGCAGGCGACCACTCCGTGGTACCGTTTCTTCATAAGATACAATCCCGGGGACTATCTTTCGGATGTGAAAATACCTGTCCTGGCCATAAACGGGACAAAGGATGTGATGGTGAACTGCAGGCAGAATCTTGGGAATGTCAGGAAATATCTGGCGCATAACCGCCATGTCTCTACGATAGCCTTACCGGGACTCAACCATCTGATGCTGCCCTGCGAAAAAGGCACGCCTGACGAATATGCGAAAATAAAGGCTCCCGTTTCTGCGGAAGCCTTGGATGCGATATCCGGGTGGATAAATGATCTATTTCAGGACTGACTCGTCGAACGTGAATTCCACAGAGGACGGAGGGAGACACATAGTGTCATTGCAGGCGCCGTATTCGAGACAGCCTTTTGCGGAAAACCTGCTTCCTTTCACCTTGAAATTCTGGATGAACACCACCTTGTCCTCGAAATAGCGGACGTCCATACCGAACATACTGTCGTATGCGCTGATTTCCTTCCCTTCGGCCTTCAATGTGTCTTCAGGCCTGGCGTTCTTCGCGGACTCCACGACCAAAGCCGCAGAGACCGGTCCGCCTTCCTCCAGTCCCGCTGAATAGACGTGCCAGCCGTCTGCAATCACGGCTTCGAATTTCACTTGCACGATATCCGCAGATACGTGTTCTTTCGTGACATTGAACCGGACAGGCTCGTTATCCTGGGCTGAAGCCACCATCCCTGCCATTGCGGACATGACTGCAATGGCTGCCAATTTCAAAATTCTTTTCATATTAACAGATAATCTTTATCCAACTACCTTTTCCCGCCCGGGCAGGTATAACTTGACAAATATACGCAGAAGCCGAGTGCATAGCAAATTTTATTTGCTATGCCGAGGCACCACAGTATATGTGGACATGAGCGAGTTCGCTCGTCTGCGGGCGAGGGAGTTCGGCCTCCTGGGAGGCAACGTGACCTCCCCGTC
>CALVDP010000094.1 GCA_944326315.1 uncultured Bacteroidales bacterium | reverse complement strand
CGAAGAAATCGTAACGTCAGTTCGACGGAATCTCTGATATTGAACAGAATAATTCGTCGAACTGACGTTAAAATACAAAAATATGAGCGGACGTTCAACGAAAGGTGATGCAATCCGGCCGGACATAAGATTACAGGCCCCGGATGGCGGCGGCAAGGTCATCCCACAAGCCGAAATTCACTATGTGCACCAGGTCGAAGACCATAAGGCCGTCCGACTTGTCCAGGTTCATGCGCACAGCCTTGCGGAACTGCTCCGGATTGTTCCTGTAGTCCTCCACATACATGCCGCCGAGGAAAGGATTGTCAGGACCGAGGAGATGGCGTGAATACAGGCATGCGCCTTCGACACACAGATGCTCGCCGGAACTGATGCTGCTGTCCGTCTCGTTGCGGTACGTCCCGCTGCTCTTCCTGTATTCATCCAAGGTAACAAGAGGATAATAGTTCCCGTTCGTGTAAAGGTCGAGAAGCTCGGCATACCCATAGTTGCGGTAGTTCTCCGTAGCCCAGTCGAAGTCCCTGGACGGGTCATAGTCCTTGCTTGCCCAGTTCACCCCGACCTCGTAATAGGACGGATACCACGCACCTGTATAAGCCCCGAACACCGCATCCGGATCCGCATCCTTAACAGCCTTGCGCGCCTCCTCGAAGAATGTATAAATGACGGATGCACGCCACTCTATCCACTGTCTGAACAGCTCCCCCTTCTTCATCACATACCCGTCGGAATCGGTATCCTTCACCCACTCATAAATATCTTCAGGAAATCTTTCCACTTTCCTGCCGATATATTTCTCGAATTCGGCACGTGAAAAATCCGAAAAGTCAGACTGGATATTGTCATACCTGCCCCTGTCGAGAATGACTCCGTCGATGTCGAAGTCCGTAACAAGCTCTGCAAGGATGTCGCACATGTGCCTGCGCACCTCGGGCAATGCCGGATTCGTGAAAAGCACTGTCTTACCTTTGATTTCAGTCTGCTTTCTGAGCCCTTCTCCAGGCACATAATTCACAGCCTGCCATTCCGGATGCCCGTCATAGATAAGCCCCTTCTTGAAAATTCCATGACCTTCCGCAAAGGTATTCACCGAGCAGTATATCTTGAGTCCGTTGGCCCTTGCAGCTGCGGAAAATTCCCTAATGTAGTCGAAATCCGGAGCCTTGACACCTTTCCACTCCTTGAGCTGCGGCGTGAACTTGCTTTCATAAGGCACGTCGCTCCCTGTTCCCTTGACATCAAGGACGATGGAAGTCATGCCTGCTCTGGCGATCCTGTCACAGTAAAACTTCACTGAATCGAGGGAATTGAATCTCTCCCAGTTGGCGGAAAGATCCACCCACATGAGTCTTTCCTGCGCATCTTTCAGCCGTCCGTAGATGTCCACATCATAGCGTCCGAACGGATCGAGCAGGGCATCCACAGCCACAGCGCATTCCAGACGTGTAAGCTCTGTCGAAGCGGAATACTCCTTGCCGAATTCGTCCCCGAGAACCGAGAGCACATCAGCGACGGACTTGTCATGACTGTCTCCGGAGACAGCGGCGACAAGCGATGCAAGCCACCCGGTATCTGTCATGCCATCCGGTACGGCAAGCCCGGAGAATGATACCGGAGTCCCGTCTTCATGTCTGAGACAGCAGTAGAAATCACAGAATCCATCCAGAAGTTCCTTGGCTGACAAGGTTTTGTCTGCATATATCCATGACTGGTTCTCCCAGTCCACCGTCATGCCCTGATACCTGAGTATGCCAGTAAGCGCAATTCTCTGGAGCACGCTGAAATGAGGGTCTCCGGATTCAAGGTCGCGAAGCGGCAGAAGATAGACGCCGCAGTCAAGAAGTTCCTTCTGGACCTCCCTCACCGACACATCGGAAACACTGCATCCCTTCCTTACAGCCTGGGCCGCCACCACTCCGGCAGCCTGACCGAGCTGCAGCACCACCGGCTGAAGGCGCGTGCTGCCATTCGCGATATTGGTCACAGAGATGGATTTCTCTATCACGAGCACGTCATCGTATTCCCTCGGCATCATCACACCTATCGGGAGCCCGTAGGAAGGCACAGGGTGGAAATACAGGTTCGGAAGTTCCTCCCATCCGCTGTATCTTGTATGATGATGGTCCACCGGATAGTCACCTGATGCTATTGCAGTACGGTACAGAGGCTTGGACTGGCTGTAAGGCGACACCATGTCATTGAGGCTGAACCTCACCATCCCCCTGATGCGCCGTGATTCCCTGTGATACGGATAGAAAGGAAGCCCGTCCACCGTAGGATATTCCTCCGCAATGCCGAGATTCTTCATTCCCAGCTCGTTCTGCATGAAATACAGGAATCTCATGCTCCTGTCCTTGGCCTCCTGGAAGACGCTGTCGCGCTGCTCAGGCGTCATCTCAATGGCATTGCAATAGAAATCATTACCTTCGAGAGGCCAGTTTATCATATATTTTCCGTTCGGAAGCTTGCCGTATGTGATCATGTCCTCAGGGCCCCACATCCTGTACTCCTCCTTAGGGTGTTTGCACACCGGATTCGTACAGCAGCATGCGAATTCCGACACATTGTACCCGTCAGGCTCAGGGACAGGTACAGGATGGTCATATTCCTGAAGTATCATCACGTATGTCAGGTCTTGTATGATGCCGTTGGCCTTTTCCGGAGCCACATCCTCATGAGTGTCATGCCTTGATTCCATGCCGATGTCATACGGGATGCCTATGGCAGCCGCCACGTCACCGAGTTCGGTACCGTCGACAAGGATTCCGCCTGTCACTGACGATTTCTTCCCTTCGGTGTCAAGAGTGACTTTCCACCCGTCCTGAAGGTGTTCGAAGCCCGAAGCCACGGTGTTGTATCTGATTTCAAGATTCTTTTCCCTTGCCGCAATATTCCGGAAAATCCTCGCTCCGACGGAAGGCTCGAACATGACATTGCTCACCCATCCTGTCTTCAGGGCGTCCGCACCGCCATAATAAGCCTCCAGGCTGTCTCTGAACTCATCCCAGATACCTCCGCGCAGCTTATAAGAGCCGTCAGTGGCGCTCACTCCGGCAGAAGTAAGCATGCCGCCGAGCCATTCATGTTCCTCCACAAGAAGGACATCAGCTCCGCTTCTGGCAGCCTGGATAGCCGCGGCAGTGCCGGAAGTGCCTGCACCTACAATCACAACATCATACTTCCTGTCGCAGCATCCGGTAGCGACGCACGCGACACCTAT
>CALVDP010000093.1 GCA_944326315.1 uncultured Bacteroidales bacterium | reverse complement strand
TGGTTTTGACAGCATAAGACATTGGACGGTAAGCACGCCGGGCGTCGGAGGTTTGCCCGTAAATCTCAGCTTCCAAACAATTAGTTGGCAACAACAACTACGCACTCGCTGCCTAGTCTACCAAGTAGTCTGGCTTAATCGACGGCCGCCAAGGCTGCGGCTGCGACGAGTATCCCTCAGGGCTTTAGGCCGGTTATGTCCTGAATACGGGGTATCATCCAAACCGGATGCACGGGAGGACTCCTTTAAATCCTGCCAAGACTCAAAGGATAAGCCGCCATTAGCCTGTCTTCCGGCAGATGACGGACGAAAACAGTAGAAAGAATAAGCGTGTAGAAAGCTGCCTGGTGCTATGTTTGGACGGCGGTTCGAGTCCGCCCAGCTCCACCACTTATACCGGAACCGAATTTCCTGTGCAGGTCTTGCGACAGGGCTTCCGGATTCATGCCAGACATACAGAAAAAAAGAAAGCAGGCGAAAGAACAATCCTGAGCCTGCCTGAAAAGAAAATATTAGAATTGAATGTGTGTGTCCTAAATGACAATGCAAATTTTGTAAATATTCTTGGCAAAACCTATAAGACATCCCTTAAAAAATATCAGAATTTTCTTTTTTTGTATACTTTTACATAAAATTTGAAAAACAATGGATGATTTTATCGGATTTTACGACAATTACTCCGGAGATGCAAAATATTGCCGGTCAGCATCGACCCATGACAAATACTACTTTACAAAAACCATCATAGCATTTCTTTGTCTTGAAGGAAGTGCCGATTTCGCCATAGGTTTCAAGGAATATCACCTGTCAAAAAATTCCTTTTTGGCCATAGGCGCAGGAGTACCTTTCTACTATACGAAGAAAGACAAGGACTTCAAGGTAAACATCATAGCTATAGACGAAGAGATATTCGACAACCTTGCGCAAGGGCTTGTCCGCATATATTTCCAGAGAATCCTGCACAACAGCCCCCTGCACCGCATACCGGAAGACAAGGTGAAGATGTGCAATGACATCCACGCCTACCTGAAATCATTCACGCGGAGCACGGACAACTTCTTCAAGAAACAGATTGTCATCAATTACATCAACATCCTTTTCTTCGAGGCATGCGACATCCTGCTTCACGAGCCGGATGAAATCAAAGGCAGGAACCTGCATCAGGAAGAAATCACTTCCAATTTCGTCAAGCTTCTGGAAAAGAATATACTTGTAAGCAGAAAGGTAGAGTACTTCGCTGACAAGATGAATCTCACGCCCAAATATCTGTCCACTGTAATAAAGCTGACGACAGGACGGACGGCTTCAGCATGGATAGATGACTATACCATGCTTGAAGCCAGACACATGCTCAGGACAACAGACAAGACGATACAGCAGATAAGCTATGAACTCGGCTTCTCGTCCCCGTCCCATTTCTCAAAATTCTTCAAGGACAAGAAAGGCATCACGCCGAAGGAGGCAAGATCAAGACTGGAATATTAGATCCTCGCCGTCTCAGATGCCACCTTGGCAGCCGCCCTGGCAAATCCCTGGGTAGAATCCGCATAAAGCACTCCCCTGGATGAATTGATAAGAAGGCCACCCATGCTGTTCGCCCCGTACCTGATCACTTCTTCAGCAGAGCCGCCCTGTGCGCCGACTCCCGGCACCAGGAGGAAATTGTCAGGACAGAAAGAGCGGATTTCAGACAGTTTCTCGGCCTTGGTCGCACCGACCACGAACATCATGTTGTCGGGAGTCGATATGGACATCATCTCTTCCATCACCGCACGGTAAAGCGGCTTCCCGTCTTTCTCCGCCATCTGGAACTGGAAAGCAGACGTATTTGAAGTCAGTGCCAGGACGATGGCCCACTTATCCTTGTACTCCAGGAAAGGAAGGATGCTGTCCTGCCCCATGTAAGGGGAAAGTGTCACAGCATCGAAGTCCATCGCCTCGAAAAAGGCCTTGGCGTACTTCTTCGCGGTGTTACCGATATCACCTCTCTTGGCATCGGCTATCAGGAATATTTCAGGGTAAGTGGTCCTGATATAGTCCACGGTAGCCTCCAAAGCCCTGATACCTTCCTCTCCATAACACTCATAGAAGGCCAGATTCGGCTTGTATGCAATGCAGTAAGGCGCCGTCGCATCTATCACGGCCTTGTTGAATTCTATTATGGAGCGGGTCTTGCCGCCGAAGAGATGTCCCTTGACCGCTATCTCGGATGACGCCAGTCCCTTTATATGTTCCGGCATCTTGTCGTAGTCCACATCAAGGCCTACGCAAAGCATGGTCTTCTTGGCCTGGATCTGTTTGTATAACTGTTCCCTGTTCATGTCGATCTTGAATTAGATGAATACAGATTATCCCGAAATTTTCAATAGTACCTATAGAACAACGCAATAGCTTCCATACCTCTGAAAAGTTGGCTCAGCAGGTAACTTTCATCCGGCGAATGGATGGTATCGCGCTCCAGTCCGAATCCCATCAGAAGCGGATCTATGCCGAGTATCTTCTGCAGATCCGCAAGGACAGGTATGCTTCCTCCACCCCTGCTTGGGACAGGCTCCACGCCATATACATCCTGCATGGCCCTGGACGCGGCCTGATAGGCATGGGATGAAATCGGAATCAGGAAACCGTTCCCGCCGTGATAATGCTTCACGCTGACTTTCACACAGTCAGGAGCTATGGACAAAATATGCCGCTCGAAAAGATCCGCAATCTTCGCACTGTCCTGATCAGGGACAAGCCGCATGGATATCTTGGCATGGGCTTCAGACGGCAATACAGTCTTCGCGCCCTCACCAGTATAGCCGCCCCAGATGCCGTTGACATCCAGACAAGGCCGGATACCGGTCCTTTCAAGGGTAGTATAGCCCTTTTCGCCTTTCACATCGGCTATGTCAAGGAATCTCTTGTATTCTTCCAGGTCAAACGGAGCACGCGCAAGTTTCGCCCTGTCTTCGGCCGAAAGCTCCACCACATCATCGTAGAAACCTTTCACGGTGATCTTCCCGTCTTCGTCTATAAGCGAAGAGATCATGTCGCAGAGCACATTCAAAGGATTGGCCACGGCTCCGCCGTAATGTCCGGAATGGAGGTCCTTGTCCGGTCCTTTCACTGAGATTTCAAGATATGCAAGCCCCCGCATCCCGCAATTGATGGACGGCACCTGCTCTGAAATCATCGTAGTGTCGGAGACAAGGATGATATCTGCGGCAAGCATATCCCTGTGAGACTCCGCCCACGCGGCAAGGGACGGACTTCCGATCTCCTCCTCACCTTCAAGAATGAATTTGACATTATGCCTGAGCTGGCCCGTGCGTACCAGGTATTCGAAAGCCTTGACATGCATGAAAAGCTGCCCCTTGTCATCGTCGGCACCCCTTGCATATATGGCACCGTCACGGATTTCCGGCTCGAAAGGATCCGAATGCCACAGTTCTATCGGGTCGACCGGCTGCACGTCATAATGGCCGTAGACGAGGACTGTTTTCAACGAGGGATCTGTAATTTTCTGTCCGAACACGAC
>CALVDP010000092.1 GCA_944326315.1 uncultured Bacteroidales bacterium | reverse complement strand
ATGAAAAAATCCTTGAAAGTCCTGGCTTTTGCCATAGCACTTGCAGGCCTTGCATCCTGCGGTCAAAAGCCGGCTGAATTTACATCCGTTCGCTATGACAATTCTTTCGCACTTGAAGAGGGCGCTTCCGATTCCATCAGCATAACGATGGATATAGAATATCCGGAAATATCAGGAGACGAACGCGGGAAAGCCATTGCAGCCGCCATTACAGGGACTGCCTTCGGAAACGGATACGAAAGCCTCAGCCCGGCGGAAGCCATGGAAGCCTGGGCAGACAGCCTTGTCGCGGAATACAGGGAAAGCAACTTGAGTCTCAAGGAAATGCTGGAGAAAAACGGTGACAAGGGTCCGTTTATGGGGATGAACTGGGAATTCAGCAACACCGGTACGGCTACCGGTACATTCAAGGACATTCTCGGCTACAAGCTCGTGACCTATTCCTACACCGGAGGCGCACACGGCATCATGAACGAGACGCACATGAATTTCGACCTCAGGTCCGGGAAACTCCTTGAACAGGAAGATGTGTTTGCCGAAGGTTTCGAGAAGCAGACATCCAAGCTGCTGATGAAGCACCTCAACGACGGGAAAAGCGATGACGGGAAAATCAGCCTTCTCACAGACAGCATCGAGCCTAACGGCAACTTCTCGATCGGAGAAGAAGGCATAACATTCACATACAACCAGTATGAGATTGCCGCCTACGTATTCGGTGTCATAGACATCCTGATACCGGCAGATGAAATAAAACCATATCTGAAGACCGGCATGAACATATACGACTGACGTTAAAACGACATACCCATGGACGCAGACCCCGACTGGATAGTCTCGACTGTAGACGGCAAGATAGCGGCGATATCGCTTGACTTCACTATTTTCACGGAAATAATGAAAAAGATTTCCAGGCTTCCCGCCGACTCTGTCTCTGAAATAAAATGCTTCAAGATGAAGACAGAGGAGGTGCTGGCGATGTCTGGAAGCGTCCGCTGGGAAGATTTGCGTCTATTCGGCAGCAGCTTTCAGAAAATGGTGTGGAAGAAGCTTTTCGAACTTAACCATCCCGCACCGGAAACCGAACACCCGGAACTGATGAGCTATACCGGCTTCGCCGAAATATGCGGGAAAAAGACAGGCGTCCGCGCCGTAGCCCATGCCGTAGCCCAAAATCCGGTCGCCATAATCATCCCTTGCCATCTGATCGTACCGAAAGAAGCCATGGACAGGATAGGTGAAATTGAAAGACAGGCCGAGAACTCCCTCTTCGGCACAGATGGCCTCATTCCGGACCCGTCCCTTGACTTCGGGGAATACCGCTACGGGAAAGAACTGAAGAGGAGACTGATAACATGGAAACATGGAAAAGGGGCGGCACAAAAGACCGGGATAACCCGAGACTTCTGACCACCCCTGACATATCTTCTGTAGACAAGTCAATGCTTCAGATAATAAGTGACTGAGGAGACCACACGCACCTTCTTGATATAAGGGGTGTTGCTGTCGCGGTCACTGATAGTAAAAGTGCCCTGGCTTGCTGTCTTGATCTTGCCGAGACGGCTGTCGGAATCTTTTGCGAACTTCTCTGCGGCCTCACGGGCATTCTTCGTAGCATCTTCTATCATCTCCGGCTTGATGGCATTCAAGCCCTCGAACTGGAACTGCACCTGATTCTCCCAGCTGTTGCCGGAGCCCACGCCAATGCCCTTTTTCATCAATTCAGACTGGCGCGGCATAAGGGCCAGGACAGTGTCCACCTTGTCAGTGCAGACAGTCACTACATTTTTGCTGAAATAACGGTATGGCCTGTCGTTGCTGCCATATTCCTGGGCATACTTGTCAGAAAGAGTCGGCAGGGAAACGGAAATTTCAGATTCGGGAATGCCTCCATCCACAAGAAACTTCTTTATCGCAGCCGTGTTGCGGTCAATCTCGGCATACACTGCATTCAGATCATTGCCGACGACATTGAACGAAAGCGGCCAGATCACCTTGTCGGCAGACACTTCCCTCTCGCTTAAGCCTTTGACTGTCACGATTCTGTCATACGCGCGGAACTTTGATACCGCCACCGGCATCATCGCCCCCATAAAGACAAGCCCGACAAGCAGGCAAATCGCATAAAAATTCTTGTTTTCCATAATAGTAATTATTGAATAAGAAAGATTTCAAAAGAAAATCCGGCTCTACTCTCCGGCCTTGTCCAAATAGGCCTGCAGAGCCGTCCTGTAAGCTATCCGGCTGTCCAGAAGGCCCGATTCCGCCTGGGAAGCACTGGTCTGCGCTTCCAGAAGGTCGGACACAGGGACCAGACCAGCATGATACTGGTCGCGCATCTGCACGAGGAGAGTTTCGGCCATGTCCCTGTTCTCTTCAGAGACCTTGAGCTGCTCCCATGCCGCAGTCAGGTCCAGCCACAGCTTGTCTATCTGCAGGACGAGCTGCTTCTGCAACAATATCCTTTCATTGCCGGCCTTCTGCATCTGTGCGTCAAGACGCTGCACTTTCCTGGCAGTCTTGCCCCAGTCGGAAAGCGGTATCTGTACCATTCCGAATACAAGACCGTTCATGGAGCCCTTGTCAATGACATTGTTGTAGCCGTAAGTGGCACCGACGGCTATCTGCGGCAAGGCTTCACCTATCGCCATCCTTTTCTCCAGTCTGCTGGCCTCCACGGAAATGTCAAGCAGGCGCGTTTCCTCCTGCTCCGCAGCAACCTCCTCAGCCGGTCTGTAATAACGGTCAGGAGACTCCATGTCAGAAAGGTCATCAGTCAGGACAATATCATCAAGACGTGGAGCGGAAGAAGCGGAAAATGTAGTGTACGGATCATATTCCACGCCTATCGAATTGAAGAAATTCATCTTGGCCAGCCTCAGTCCGTTCTTCAGTTTCACCTCGCCTGACTTCAGCTCATTCATCTTCAGTCTCACCTGGAGGAGATCGGTCTCAAGGACAAGCCCCGCGGACGAGGCCGAAAGTACGTCTCGGTAAAGGGTGTCAAGCAGGACTTTTGTTTCCTGAAGGCATTCCAGTTTGTCTTCAAGCGAAACTATCTGCCAATAGCCTGTCTCGACATCCTCGGATGTGTTCCTGAGCTGTATCTCCTGCTTCAGGGCAGCTGCATCCAGGCCAAGCCTTGCCATCTTGTTGCCGGTAATTATCCTGCCGCCGGCAAATACCGGCTGAATCACGGAAACATTGGCTGTAACGCCCTTCTTGAGTGTGGAATAAATGGTAGAGAAGCCATATTGCTGGGCCATGCCCTCAAGCGTGTTGTTCAGTCCGCGGACAAACGGAGTATCACCCAATATGTCCGTCAAACCCAGCTCAAGAAGCGGGTCAAAAGCATAGAATGCCATTGCCGTGACCGAGACCTTCGGGAAATATCCGGCTACCGCCTCCTGCTTCTGCGCCCTTGCGGCGACTACATCCAGACCGGCATTCAACACTGCCGTATTGTTCTGCAGAGCAAGCTCCTGACATTGTTCCAAAGTCAGGTAAACGACCGTCCCGGTATCGGAAGACACTCCCGTACTGTCCTGCAGGAACTCCATGGCAGCAAGGGACTGTCCGGCAGCAAGCAGCGCCGGCACCAGAACCATATTACAAGCTAACCTTTTCATCCGACAATATATTTAACGTCAGTTCGACGAATTATTCTGTTCAATATCAGAGATTCCGTCGAACTGACGTTACGATTTCTTCGAAATCCATTTCCTTTTTCGTGTCACCCCTCTTAAAGAG
>CALVDP010000091.1 GCA_944326315.1 uncultured Bacteroidales bacterium | reverse complement strand
GCAGCTGCCAGCATGGCTTTCTTGCGTCCTGCCGCATCGCTGAGGACTCCGGCGAAGGATGCTCCCGCTATCGAGCCGATGAGTGCGCAGCCCACGTACCAGCCCTGCTGGATGGTGTCGAGGGAGAACTGCTGTGTGACGATGCCTATCGTACCTGAAATTACGGCCGTGTCATAGCCGAAAAGTATGCCGCCTATTGCCGATACCGCGGCCAGGAATATGATGTATCCCGAATTGACTGTCTTGCCCATTGTATAGAAGTGTCTTGTGGTTGAATGTGATATCCTGTCCTTGTGGTCAGATGCCGAAATATTCCCTGTATCTGTCGTACAGGTGGCCTGCCTGGAGATATGCGGACTGCGGACTCATGAAATGCGAGAATTCAAATGTTATGGCCTTGTCGTATCCGCAGCGTTTCGCCGCCTCAAGCTTCATCCTCAGCTTGTCGAACTTGATAGGGAGGAATTTGATAGGCATGTCCCTGTCGAATGTCTCTGCATTGGTCCAGCACTGCATGCCGTATTTGTCGGCCAGCTTCTTGTTGACAGAGAAGAACGCGTCAAGCTCGTCATAGTCGATGTGTCCGTCCTGGAACGCGCATGCGTCCACCACGTCATGTATCCCGTCGAAAATCTCGTTCCATTCCCTCTCGTGTTCCGCTACCGACACCGCCTGGTCGTTGGTGAGCTTGCCAGTGCCCATGATGGCCTTCTTGCCGTCTATCCATGGCGATATGAATGTAGGCAGCCCTCCGGACACTTCCTTGCATTGTTTCCCCATTGCATGGAATGCATCTATGGCTCCCTTTGTCTTGCGGCTGATCTCTCCGCTGATATACCAGCCTCCGAAGCTGTCGTATTTCTCGCCGTACATCTTCCACACTTCGTCTATTACGAATTTGTTGTCCTCGATTTCGTGGGAGAGATCCCCGGTGTCCCAGTATTTGCCGGAATCATAGAGCCCGAACCAGAATTTCATCCCGTGTTTCTGCGCGAGCCTCAGGAACATGTCGATAAGGTCGACAGAAGGCATGTAGCATCCTTTCTTGAGAAGGTATGGCGACGGATACGTGATGAATTTCCTGTAGCCGGAACGTATGACGATGACAGTGTCTATCCCGATGGCTTTCATGTGTCTGAAGTCGGCATCCCACTCTTTCTCTCCCCAGTTCTGGTGTGGTATGTCATGCGAAATCTCGTCCAGGAACGTGCCTGTGATCTTGAGTCCCTGTGCTTTCGGGACGATCAGGTCTCCGTGGCCGGAAATGTTTTCACGGGTCATGCTGCTGCCTTCCGCGGCTTTGAGGATGGATGGGGCGGCGATTGCCGATGCTGTGGCGGCTGCCGCTTTTTTCAGGAATTCTCTTCTGTCAGTCATATTATGTCTGTTTGACGGATTGATATATGCAAATATAAAAATATTTTTATTCAATTCTTATTATTGTTAATTTTTTTATTAATATTGCGATATTAAATCAAAATATTAAAAATTATGACCTGTGTCCGAAATTTAGTGTCTGCCGGAGTGTTTCTTCTGCTCTCCGTCATGGCGGTTTCCTGTTCAGAAGACCAGAAACAGGAGAGGGTGAACTCCAATTTCATGTGGTTTGACTGTGAGGCGAATTACGAACGCCTGTCTTATCCCGATTCCATCAGGTTCTATCTGCAGAAATGCAAGGATGCCGGATTCGACAATGTGGTCGTGGATGTCAAGTCGATTATGGGTGAGGTGCTGTATGACAGCCGGATAGCCCCGTACATGGGCGAATGGGACGGGTGGTACCGCAGGCAGGATTATGACATGCTTTCGTATTTCATAAAGTACGGGCATGAGTCCGGCATGAAGGTCTATGCCTCTCTGAATATTTTCGCAGGCGGGCACAACTGGTATGACAGGGGCATTATATATAAGGAGCATCCGGAGTGGCAGTCGATTGTATATGATGCCGGGGAACTGAAGCCTATCTCGGAGATCAAGTCCAACTACAACGGCATGCTCAATCCTGCCAATCCGGAGGTGAGACAGTACCAGCTTGACATATTGGATGAATTTGCGCGGAAATACAAGGATCTTGACGGAATCATATTCGACAGAGTGAGATATGACGGTATCACATCGGATTTCAGCGATCTGTCCCGGCAGATGTTCGAGGAATACGCAGGGGTGAAGGTGGAGAAATTCCCTGAGGACATAATATATTGGGAGAAGGACCCGTCTTCCGGCGAACTTAATTACAGGGAAGGCAGGTATTTCAGGAAATGGGTGGAATGGAGGGCTTCGGTCATCAAGGATTTCATCAGTGATGCCCATGCCATGCTGAAAGGTATCAACCCTGACCTTGAGATAGGCGATTACACCGGTGCATGGTATCCTACCTATTACCAGCTCGGCGTGAACTGGGCAAGCACGGAATATGACCCGTCTCAGGATTATGACTGGGCCACGCCGGAGTACAGGAATACGGGATATGCCGAACTTCTGGACATATATATGACCGGTCTTTATTATACATTGGTGACTAAGGCCGAAGTGGATGCCGCTACCGGGGTGAAAGGCCCGCGGACTGAGGCTGCGATGGACAACAGCCTTACTTACTGCTACAGTGTCGAGGGCGGTGCCGAACTTGTGCGGAAGATCACATGCGGCGCGGCTCCCGTGATAGGCTCTCTCTATGTGGAACAGTACAAGGATGACTGGAGCGGCTTCACCAGGGCGGTAAAACAGGTGCTGGAGGATACGGACGGGCTGATGGTGTTCGATATCGTGCATATAATCAACCACGGCTTATGGGACGAGCTTTCCGCTGCCGTGCACGATGCCTCTGCTGAATAAATGGAAAATCGAACCATGAATAAAATGAAGACAAGGATATTTCCACAGACAATGGCGGCAGTGTTTTTCCTTATTGCCGCCGGTCTTTATACGGCAACGGCGGCGCCGTCATGCTATGATGTGATACCTCAGCCCCGGAAAATAACGGCGGACTCCAAGGCTGCTCCTTTCGTGCTTTCCGATGCCGCTGTGATCCTCTTCCAGGAGAATTCAGGCGAGGATATGGCACGGAATGCCGGTTTCCTGTCGGAATACATTGAAAAATATACGGGTATCGGTCTTGATGTCAGGTCCTCCGCGGATCCTGCAGGGAATGCGTCAGGGAATATAGTCCTTATGCTCGACCCCGGTGCGGATATTCCGGCTGAAGGCTACGTCATGGATATCTCGTCCGACGGTGTGCTTGTCAAGGGAGCCACACCTGCCGGAGTATTCTATGGCATACAGACATTGCGCAAGTCCTTGCCTGGAGCCGAGAGGGGGGAAGGGGGCATCCTGCTTCCTGCGGCCGGCATCAAGGACAGCCCGCGTTTCGGATATCGCGGGGCACATTTCGATATATGCCGTCATTTTTTCACTGTGGACGAGGTGAAGGAGTATATCGACATGATGGCGCTTCACAACATGAACACCCTGCACTGGCACATCACAGATGACCAGGGATGGAGGGTGGAGATGAAGCGTTATCCTGAGCTCGTGGAGAAAGGGTCCGTGAGGGAAGAAACCCTTGTCGGGCATCTGAACGACAGACCCGAGAAATACGACGGCAAGCCTTACGGAGGATGGTACACACAGGAGCAGATACGCGAAGTGGTGAAGTATGCTGCCGACAGGTATATCAATGTGATTCCCGAAGTGGACCTGCCGGGACACATGCAGGCTGCCTTGTGTGCATATCCGGAGCTCGGATGCACCGGCGGGCCGTACAAGGTGTGGACCAAGTGGGGAGTGTCGGAGGATGTGCTGTGCGCGGGCAATGACGAAGTGCTGGA
>CALVDP010000090.1 GCA_944326315.1 uncultured Bacteroidales bacterium | reverse complement strand
GGTGTGGCGCAGTTGGCTAGCGCATCTGGTTTGGGACCAGAGGGTCCTGTGTTCGAGTCACAGTACCCCGACATTAAGACGGAGACAGAATCATCTGCCTCCGTCTTTCTTTTTCTAACACGCTGAATCTCCACCTTACCACCAAGAGGATATATGGGATCACCAGTAAAAGTATGTGTTTATCTCCAAAATGGTAACTTCGCAAAAAAAGATATGGAGATACAGGAATTATACGACATAAAGGAAGAGGGTGACTCAAAAGTGACTTTTGGTCACCCTCAAACGTCTTTCCTCGTAATCGTTGAAGAACAACGGTAAATAACGTGAGTTCGATGAATTTTAATTATTGAAAATCATCGAACTACCGCTGAGGAGCAGGACGCAAGTGTCCTGCGACGGGCCCCCGGCGAGGGGGCGGTAGGGGGTGGCGCCCCTTGGAAAGGGGCTGTCGCCACAGCGACTGGGGTTTAAGAAAATTGGATTTCGCAGAAATCCTTAACGACTGTTCGACGAATTCCTTGGTCCTGAGCAACCTAAATTCGTCGAACTGACGGTAAATATGCCTTCAGGCGCTACAGCATCGCCTTCACCTGCCTGTATACATTTTCCGCAGTAAAGCCCAGCTTCTCGTCAAGCACCTTGTAAGGTGCGGAGAAACCGAAGGATTCAAGTCCCCAGACGCGGCCGTCTGCCCCGACAAGGCTTTCAAGTGTTACAGGAAGACCGGCAGTAAGACCGAATTTCTTCGTGCCTGAAGGAAGAACACCTTCCTGGTACTGTCTGTCCTGGGTCCGGAACAGACCTTCCGAAGGGGAAGATACCACCCTTACACGGATACCGTCCTTTCTCAGGAGGGCTGCACCTGCGACAAGTGTTGACACCTCGGATCCGGAAGCCACCAGCACGACATCAGGATTCTCGTCTGAACCTCCGACAATATATGCACCCTTCCCTGTCAGGAGATAGTCATTTCCGGCTGGAAGATTTTCAATATTCTGCCGAGAGAGTACAAGAGCCGACGGAGTGCTCATATTCTCCATGGCAAGCTTCCAGGCCATGGTAGTCTCCTCGGCATCGGCAGGCCTGAGTACAAGCATGGAATTCTTCCCGTGATGATTCTTAAGCCTCTCCATCAGACGGAGCTGCATCTCCTGCTCCACCGGCTCATGAGTAGGGCCGTCCTCGCCCACCCTGAAAGCATCATGTGTCCAGATGAACTTGACAGGAACCTCCATAAGAGCGGCCATACGCACAGCCGGCTTCATATAGTCCGAGAATACGAAGAACGTCGCACATGCGGCTATTACACCGCCATGCAGCATCATGCCTATGCAGCAGCACGCCATCGTAAGCTCTGACACGCCTGCCTGAAGGAAAGCCCCGGAAAAGTCGCCTTTGCTGAAGGCATGGGTCTTCTTCAGGAAACCGTCCGTCTTGTCTGAATTGGACAGGTCCGCGGAAGACACTATCATATTGTCCACGTTTTCGGCAAGGAAACCCAGGACAGCGGAAGAGGCTACTCTGGTCGCCGCGCCAGGCTTCTGTGCCACAGAACTCCAGTCGAGTGCAGGGAGCGCACCGGAGAACCATCTCTTCATCTTCGCGTCCAGCTCAGGATTTTCCGCAGCCCACCTGTCATGCTCGGCCTTCTTCTCCGCCACTATACGGCGAAGCTCCTCCTTCCTGTTATTGTAGAGAGCCTCAACCTCAGGGAAAATCCTGAAAGGATCATCAGGATCTCCGCCAAGATTGCTGACAGTATTCCTGTAGGCATCACCGCCAAGAGGGGCTCCATGCGTCGCACAGCAGTCCTCATAGCTTGTCCCGTCAGCCTTCAGGGCGCCTTTGCCCATGACAGTGTGTCCTATTATCAGAGCCGGCTGACCGGTCACCGACAACGCCCAGTCAAGAGCCTTGCGGATCTGGTCGACATCGTTGCCGTCAATCTCGGTCACGGCCCATCCCCACGCCTTGTATTTCATGGCTACATCCTCGTCAGTGACTTCAGAAGTGGAAGTGGAAAGCTGTATACGGTTGGAATCATAGAACATGACAAGATTGTCAAGGCCGAGATGCCCCGCAATGCGTCCTGCACCCTGCGATATCTCCTCCTGAATGCCTCCGTCAGAAATATATGCATAAATAGTCTGCCCCATCTGTCCGCCGAGACGCGCCTTGAGGAATTTGGCGGCGATAGCAGCGCCTACGGCAAAGGTATGCCCCTGTCCAAGCGGACCTGATGTATTCTCTATGCCGCGGGACACATTCACCTCGGGATGGCCGGGAGTCGGGCTTCCCCACTGTCTGAACTGCTTCAGTTCCTCAAGAGAGAACCTGCCAGACAAGGCAAGCACAGAATAAAGCATAGGAGACATGTGCCCGGGATCAAGGAAAAACCTGTCCCTGCTCTCCCAGCCCGGATTCTCCGGGTCGTATATCAAATACTCCGAGAAAAGCACATTGACAAAGTCTGCACCGCCCATGGCTCCGCCAGGATGTCCTGAATTGGCCTTTTCCACCATAGAAGCTGCGAGAATCCTGATATTGTCCGCAGCCTTACGCATAATTTTCCTGTCATTCATGATATTATCCGACTGTTTGATTGATTTCAGCTTATATTCTTCAAAAATAGCGATTTTTAACGTCAATCCACCCGCCGTGCCGTGATTTCTTCCAAATAGTGCCAAAAATACGCTAAGCCTCCACAAGACAAATGTCCGCGCCGCATACCGCAGACCGTAACAGTGTCAGTCAAAGAACGGGGCCACGTATTCAGAAGCCTTGTTCTCTACTATTATCCTGTTCATATTATACGCAATAGTGACTTCCATGGCATCGGCATCCATTGCAAAGGAGTCCATTCCATAATTCAACGGGATGAACGACGGAATAAGGGCTTCCATGTAGTCTGCAGCAGACGGGGTATTGGCCGCCTCCACCTCACACACAGGCAGACGGATGCCCAGATCCGCCACGCGCCGACCCTCGGCGAAGAAGATTTCCTGACGCATCAGATAGAGCAGGACAAGCGTTTCATCAATGCCGGATGTGCCGTCAATCATTTCCTCAGTTACCGAAGTACCTGAAACATAAGGTATGGATACAAGGGCAGGAGCCTTGCGGTCGAGCACCAGCCCTTCGCGGAACGGCTCGCCTTCAGATGCGGCCACCCTGTAGGCGGGATTGTCGGGATAACGCTTGTATCCGCCGTTGTAACGCTCCTCCAGCTGGTCGTTTACCCCCTCCTGGACCGGACGGGACTTCACCAAGGAGAGCAGCTGCCGCATGTACGTCTTCGCCTGTGCCTCGTCATTGTCAGCCAGACTTGCCTCAGCCAGGATCAGCCAGTTTTCTTCGGCCTTGGCGATATTGACCGGTCGCTGCTCGGTCGCGCTAAGCTGGAAATATTTCGGATCGAGAAAATCGAGGCGCGGAAGCGGCTGGAACCATGTGTCCCATATGGCTTCCTGGGCGGGATTGTTCACTCCGTTTGTCCCGTCGAACTCCACCTGCCACAAAAGGTCCGGTGAAAGTTCCAATGAGGCAAGAGCCTCCGCGACAGCGTTCGTCCTGTCACCCAGGCGGTAGTATGTACGGGCCTTCAGCGTGTGAACGAAAGCCTTATCCTCATCGGTGTCAGCATATTCCGATGCACTGTCCAGCACCGTCAGAGCCGTGTTCAGATATTCTTTCCATGTCTTTATATCTCCGCCTTCGGCATCCGGAAGCCCCCGGAAATACTCCCCTCCGAGAATAAAGGAAAAGGCTTTTATGTAATGGAGATTGAAAAGGTCGCTCCGTGTAGTGGCGGCATCTGCCGCGGCCACGGTATTGATGCCGTAATC
>CALVDP010000089.1 GCA_944326315.1 uncultured Bacteroidales bacterium | reverse complement strand
AAAGCAATGTAATTGCTTAATAGGGGTCGTGAGCGGTTTATGAGAATGTCCGGTGGACATTCGAAAGCGAGCAGAGGGGGTTAAGATAGCTTAAGTCTTTCGAAGAAAGACGTTTGAGGGTGACCAAAAGTCACTTTTGAGTCACCCTCACGAAAAAGGAAAGGGATTCCGAAGAAATCGTAACGTCAGTTCGACGGAATCTCTGATATTGAGCAGAATAATTCGTAGAACTGACGTAATATTAACTAACAACAGGTATAAATGGACAGAATAGGAAAAATGGTTGCTTTTTTAGGGACTGCGGCTGTCTTGGCTTCATGCGGGGACGGAGGACAGAAATCCGGCAGTGACTTCAGGTATCTTATAGACGAATTCGCTGACCTGAAGATAATGAGATATCAGATTCCGGGCTGGGACCAGCTGACTCTCAAGCAGAAAGAATATGTGTATCACCTCGGCGAGGCTGCCAAATACGGCAGGGATATCATCTGGGTGCAGAACTGTGAAGTCAATCTTCCGATAAGGAAGGCCGTGGAGACCATAATAGAGAAATATGACGGTGACAGGGACTGCAGGGAATTCCAGGATTTCCTGGTATATGCCAAGAGACTGTTCTTCAGCAATGGTATACACCATCATTATGCGGAGGACAAGTTCTTCCCGGATTGTCCGGAAGAGTATTTCGCATCTCTGATGGAGGCTGTGGGCCTGACAGAGGGTGCCGAAGCCCTGCTTGATGCCATCTACAATCCGGAGCTTTATCCTTACCGCAAGTCAATGGACAAGTCCGGGGATATCGTGGCCGAGTCTGCCGTGAACTTCTATGAGAATGTGACACGCGCGGAAGTGGAGAAATTCTATGCGGACATGGCGGATCCTTCAGATCCGGAGCCGATATCATACGGACTGAACAGCAAACTGGTCAAGGGACCGGACGGGGTCATCAGGGAGGAAGTCTACAGGATCGGCGGACTCTACGGCCCTGCCTTGGAGAAAATCGTGGCCGAGCTGGAGAAAGCCAGGGCAGTGGCCGAGAACGAAACACAGAAGAAATACATCGGTCTGCTCATGGACTATTACCGGACCGGAGATCTCAGACTCTGGGACAAATACAATATCGAATGGGTGAACGACACTCTCGGCACTGTGGATTTTGTGAACGGATTTGTCGAGGACTACAATGACCCTCTCGGCCGGAAAGCCACATGGGAAGGCCTTGTGAATATCAAGGACCATGCTGCGTCCGAGCGTACCGAAATCATAAGCGAGAACGCCCAGTGGTTCGAAGACCATTCTCCGGTGGACAAGCGTTTCAAGAAACCTGTCGTCAAGGGTGTTTCTGCCAAGGTGATAGATGCCACTACACTGGCCGGTGACTGCTATCCGTCCACTCCGATAGGCATCAATCTCCCTAATGCCGACTGGATCAGGCGTGACTACGGTTCGAAATCAGTGACAATAGCCAACATTACTCATGCCTATGATCTTGCGGCCCAGGAGTCGCCGAACAGCACTCTCAAGGAATTCGCATGGTCTGACGAGGAAGTCCAGGCAGCCAGGAAATATCTGTCCATTACGGACGAGATACACACGGATCTCCATGAATGTCTCGGACATGGTTCCGGCCAGCTTCTTCCGGGTACTTCCCCTTCTGCTCTCGGAGAATACAGCTCTACTCTGGAAGAGACGCGTGCCGACCTGTTCGGTCTCTACTATATCGCCGATCCCAAGCTTGTGGAGCTCGGTATAATGCCTGATGCCGAAGCTTACAAGCCTCAGTATTCGAACTATATCAGGAACGGGCTCATGGTCCAGTTCACGAGGGTGGAACTGGGGAAGAAAAACACTGAAGCCCACATGCAGAACAGAAAACTGATAGCCGAGTGGTGTTATGAGGCCGGGAAGGACGACAATGTCATAGAGAAGAAGGTGCGTGACGGCAAGACTTACTTTGTGGTCAATGACTATGAGGCCCTCAGGGGACTTTTCGGGAGGCTGCTTGCAGAGGTGCAGCGTATTAAGTCTGAAGGGGATTATGCTGCCGGCAGAGATCTGGTGGAGAAGTATGCCGTGAATATTGACCCTGAGCTTCACAAGGAAGTGCTTGAGAGGTATAAGGCATTGAACCTTAAGCCATACGGGGGCTTTGTAAATCCTGAGATCACCCCTGTCGTGAAAAACGGGAAGGTCGTGGACTACAAGGTGGCGTACACGACGGACTATCTCGGGCAGATGATGGAATACGGCAGGAAATATTCTACGTTGTAGAGATGCTTGTCCCGGACCAGATAATTCCGGAGTACGGCTCGTATCTGAGAATCGAGCGTGCGATGTCGGACAACACGGTATCGTCGTATCTTTCTGACATTACATGCTTCTTCGGGAGTACCGGCCTGGATCCGGAGACAGTCGCGCCGGATGACATCATAACGTATTTTGCTTCACGGTCCGGAATATCTGAAAGAACGCAGGCGCGTATCCTGAGCGCCTTGCGTTCTTTTTTCAATTATCTCATGCTTGAAGGCTACATATCGCACAATCCGGCGGACAAGGTGGATACACCCAAGACAGGACGACATCTTCCGGATGTGCTGTCCGTGGAGGAAGTCGGCGCAATGATATCTTCTGTGGATATCTCTGACTGGAAAGGGCTGAGAGACAGGGCGCTGCTTGAAATAATGTACGGATGCGGGCTTCGTGTCTCCGAGGCGGTCGGACTGAAGGTGACTGATATATTTTTCAAGGAGGGATTTGTCCGGATAATAGGGAAGGGCAACAAACAGCGGCTTGTCCCGATGGGAGACATGGCGTCAGATGCCCTCAATGCATATCTGCAGGTAAGGCCGGAGCCGGAGAATGCGGGAAATTCCGATTATGTCTTCCTAAATGCACGCGGCGGCCGGCTGTCAAGGGTGTCGGCGTTCAACCTGGTGAAAAACAGTGCATTGGCGGCCGGCATTAATAAGGATATCTCTCCACATTCGCTGAGGCACTCGTTCGCCACCCATCTGATATCCAACGGGGCTGACCTCAGGGCGGTACAGGAAATGCTCGGACATGAGAGCATCCTTACCACCGAAATTTATACCCATATAGATAAGAGTACCTGGCAGTCGACGATTCTCGGCTGTCATCCAAGGAAACATTAGTCTTCCGAAGCAACGGCCTTGTTGTAGCAATGTCTGCACAGGGGTTCGTACATTTCCTTTTCTCCCAGGACCACAAGGCTTTCATCTGAAGACAGCCGGTGTGAATTGTTTGCAGGGCTTCCGCATTTCACGCAGATTGCATGGACTTTCTGTACGTCTTCCGCCACGGCCATCAGGGCTGGCATGGGACCGAACGGCTTTCCGGAGAAATCAGTGTCAAGTCCGGCTATTATCACCCTGATTCCTCTGTTGGCCAGAGTCTGGGCCACTTCTACTATGGTATCGTCGAAGAACTGTGCTTCATCTATCCCTACGACATCGACATCGCTTGACAGGAGAAGCATGCTTGCCGGTGTGTCTATCGGTGTGGATGGTATGCTGTGCAGGTCGTGTGACACTACCTGGTCGTCAGAGTATCTGACATCTACCGACGGCTTGTATATCTCTACTTTCTGGTTGGCAAACTGTGCTCTTTTAAGTCTTCTTATCAGTTCTTCTGTCTTGCCTGAGAACATGGAGCCGCAGATTACTTCGATTGAACCTGCTTTTTTTACGCATTCTGAAAACATTTCACTAATTTTGTGTCCGGGTCTGCAAATATACGCAGAAGCCGAGTGCAATGCAAACAAACTTGTTTGATTTGCATTGCCGAGGCGATACAGTATATGTGGACATTTATGGCCAAATATACTCAGAAGCCGAGAGCAATGCAAATGAACTTGTTCAATTTGCATTGCCGAGGCGCCACCGGATATGTGACCGAAGGTCAAATATCGCAGAAGCCGAGAGCATTTATGAAGGCGCCACCGGATATGTGACCGAAGGTCAAATATCGCAGAAGCCGAGCGCATTTATGAAGGCGCCACCGGATATGTGACCGAAGGTCAAATATCGCAGAAGCCGAGAGCATTTATGAAGGCGCCA
>CALVDP010000088.1 GCA_944326315.1 uncultured Bacteroidales bacterium | reverse complement strand
TACAAATCGCCATTCCAGCGGTCTGTAGCCTCGATTTTTCCTATATCTTGACCTGCAAAAGTGTCAAACTCCGGAAGATGAGATAATAATTTCAAATTTCCAAATTTATTTTTGCATTTATTTCAGAAACACGAAAAATACAGCCATTATCAGCAGGAAAAAAGCCACGAAATGATTCCACTGCAGCGCCTGATTCTTGAACATAAGTGTCACGATGACAGTAAATACCGTAAGCGATATCACCTCCTGGATTACTTTGAGCTGTATCAGGTTGAAAGGGCCTCCGTTTTCTGCAAAACCGATCCTGTTGGCCGGGACCTGTGCGCAGTACTCGAAAAAGGCAATCCCCCAGGAAAGCAATATGACCAGGATAAGCGGCCATCCTGTCGTCACCTTCATTTCCTGCAACTTGAGGTGCCCGTACCACGCCATCGTCATGAAAACATTTGATGTAATCAACAATAAGACAGTATAAAGAGCTTTCATTTGTCACATTTTTGAAAACGGCTGCAAATATACTCAGAAGCTGAGAGCAATGCAAACAAACTTGTTTGATTTGCATTGCCGAGGCGTTACCGGATATGTGGCGAAGCCAAATATCGCAGAAGCCGAGAGCTTGCCCCGAGGCGTTACCGGATATGTGGCGAAGCCAAATATACGCAGAAGCCGAGAGCAATACAAGTTTACTTGTAATTGCCGAGGCGCCACTGTATAAATGACGAAGTCAAATATCGCAGAAGCCGAGAGCTTTGCCGAGGCGCTACCATATACCGCTTGCAGACAGACATTGGAAAGAATTTGCCGTCGGCCGGGACTCATCCAGTGAATCCAATATTAAATTTGAAATTGGCTTCATTTTGATTAACTTTGTAAAGATATGGACACCGGCATAAGGCATAAGTCAGACTTCTGCATGACCGGACAGATACATGAAACCAATCGACAAAACATAATTTTATGACACTCATCAAATCTATTTCAGGCATAAGGGGAACAATCGGAGGTGCCCCCGGAGAGGCTCTGACCCCTATTGACATAGTCAAGTTCACATACGCATATTGCGTCAAGCTCAGGGAACGCAGGCCGAAGCCGGCAGGAGAAAGGTATCGTGTCGTTGTCGGCAAGGATGCCAGGATTTCAGGCCAGATGGTAGAACAACTCGTCTGCGGCTCTCTCATAGCATGCGGCGTGGATGTTATAAAGGCAGGCTTTGCCTCCACGCCTACTACAGAAATGGCTGTCATTTTCGAGAAAGCTGACGGAGGCATCATCCTGACAGCATCACACAATCCCAAGCAGTGGAATGCCTTGAAACTCCTGAACGAAAAAGGCGAATTCCTGAATGCAGAAGAAGGTGCGGCAATCCTTGAATGCGCCGAGCAGGAGAATTTTGACTTCGCCGATGTCGATTCCCTCGGCACAATAGTCGAGAAAGACTTCACGGACGCACATATCGACGCTGTCCTTGCACTGGATGCCGTGGATGTCGAAGCCGTACGGAAAGCCGGCTTCAAGGTAGCACTTGATGCAGTGAATTCAGTAGGCGGTATCATCATGCCCAAGCTGTTCGAGAGACTCGGCGTGGAATGCATAAAGGTGAACTGCGACCCTACGGGGAACTTCGCGCATAACCCGGAACCACTTCCTGCCAACCTTACGGAGCTTTGCGACACTGTCGTCAGGGAAAAGGCGGATCTCGGAGTGTCTGTAGACCCGGACGTGGACAGACTGGCCCTCATCTGCGAGAACGGGCAGCCTTTCGGTGAAGAATATACTCTCGTGAGCGTGGCTGACTACATCCTTTCAAGGGAGAAAGGCTCAGGCAGGAAGCTCGCCACTTCATCCAATCTTTCCTCGTCAAGAGCACTCAGGGATGTGACGGAAATGTATGGCGGGCAGTATTCCGCTGCGGCAGTCGGCGAGGTCAATGTCACCACCAAGATGAAAGAATGCGGGGCCATCATCGGAGGAGAAGGCAACGGAGGGGTCATCTATCCGGCACTGCACTACGGACGTGACGCCATTGTCGGAGCAGCACTGTTCCTTACAAACCTGGCATACAAGAAGATGAAAGTATCCGAACTGCAGAAGACATATCCGCAGTACTATATCACGAAGAACCGCATCGACCTGTCGGACAAATCTCTGATAGACAAGATACTTTCCGAAATGAAGGAAATATATGCATCTGAAGACATCAATGATATCGACGGTGTGAAGATTTCTTTCGAAGCCAAAAAGGAGTGGGTACATCTCCGCAAGTCCAATACGGAACCGATAATCAGGATATATGCCGAGGCTGCAGACAAGGAGGCAGCGGAAAAGCTCGCATCCGGCATCAAGGCAATAGCTGAAAAAATCATCAGAGGATAAGCATGTTTTCATTCAGGACAACACGTCTCGAAGACCAGCTTGACAAGGCACTGACCGACGGCCGTGTCGGATGTTTCTGCACACAGAACTGCTGGGACACGGAAAGGGAAAGATACATGTACGACATATTCCGTGAACGGGGTAATCTCGCGGCAGTCTTCGCCCCTGACGATTCCGCGCTTTCACAGGAAAGCGGACATATTGAAGTCCCTCCAGGGCAGATCAGGGAGCTCGACGCGATAGTCGTGGAAATCCAGGATGCCGGATCAAGATATTTCGGATACACAAGGGATGTGTTCAGGCTGATGAAGACAATGGCCGCCATGGAGGACTCCCCCGCCCTGTATATTGTGGATCACAACAATCCGGCAGGACGCGTAGTGGAAGGGACCATGCCGTCTTCCGCCACGGAAGACGGCATTCCAAAGGTTGCACACCGCCACGGTCTGACGCTGGGAGAACTCGCCAACCTGTATTATGCCGAAATCGGGGCCAGATTCCCGCTCCACGTGATTTCCTCCCTTGCAACGGATTCGAACAAGCAGCTTATGCCCTGGACAATTGCCCCGGCGGCAGACATTCCCGGCTTTTTCACATGTGACATGTACAGCGGAGGGGCATTGTGGCTGGATACGGCTATCACGCCAGGAATAGGGACAGCCCGGCCGTATGAATATTTCGGTGCACCATTCATCCGCCATGACCACAACGCCGTACTCCCGGCCGCCAGCAAAGTAATGATGAGACCCTGCACGTTTACGCCGGCCTTCGGCAAATATGCGGGAGAAGTCTGCCGGGGCTATCAGATCATGCTGGAACCGGGTGCGGAATATCATTCCCTGATGCATACGCTGCAGCTGATGCGCTATTTCAAGGACAGGTACTCGGCCTTTTCGCTCGCTCCGTCATTCAGATCCAAGCTTGCCGATGACATGCTGTACGGCTACATCGAAGGTCGGAACGAGTGGGGCGAGACCAGGGAGCATATCAAGGTGGAAGAACAGAAATGGATCAGGAAAGCGAAGAAATTCCTCCTGTACGACACAACGCCGTACAGAATCAAATAAGAAACTGCACGGCGTGATTCCGGAAACAGAGCGTGGCTATGGTCATTTCATGCCACGCTCTTTCTTGATATGTTCGTATGCTTCCTGCACGGCACGGAACTTCTCCGCCCCCGCTTTCTTGACATCCTCCCCGAGGCCGGTAAGCTTGTCCGGATGGTATTTCATCGCCATCTTCCTGTAAGCTTTCTTGACCTCCTCGTCTGAAGCGGATTTCTCTATCCCGAGTGCCTTGTATGCCCAGTCCTCATCTACCGACCTGGTGTACGGGGCCTTGATGGCATTGAAGTCCATGGCAGAGACACCGAATATACCCGCAATCCTCTGAAGCAGGGACATTTCTGCCTCGCACACTTCACCATCGGCGTATGCGACCTCAAACAGAAGATGAAGAAGTTCCAGTTTCGAGGAATAGTTCATGTGCCTGCTGATCTGCCATGCGACCTGAGTCTCGTCGATATTCTCCTGCAGAAGCCGGTTGAGTATCTGTATGGCTTCATCAGCCTCCGCTTCACCGAAATTGGCGACAAGTATCCTCCGCACAATGCCTATCTCCTCCGCCTTCCTCACGCCGTCAGCCTTGACAACGCACGCAATGAGAACAAGAAGGCTGATCTTGAAATCTCCGGCATATGTCCGTCCCGAAGCATAACGTGGACCGTCCTGCTGCTTGCCGTCTATAATAGCACCGATAACAAATCCTGCAAGTGCGCCGATCGGGCCTGCGAAAGCCCATCCAAGCCCGCCGCCCAGCCATTTTCCGAATTTCATCCTTATCTTTTTTTTCTAACGGGAACAAATATACTCAGAAGCCGAGAGCAATGCAAATGAACTTGTTCAATTTGCATTGCCGAGGCGCTACCGGATATGTGGCCGCAGGCCAAATATCGAAGAAGCCGAGAGCTTCCCCGAGGCGCTACCGGATAT
>CALVDP010000087.1 GCA_944326315.1 uncultured Bacteroidales bacterium | reverse complement strand
CAGGAACGCTATGTCCGCTGATGAAGCTGAATTTAGTTCTGGAGTCTTTTTAGACATGGTTTTCTTTTATTTATTGCGGATTGCGTTATATATTCCACCGCCAACGATGGCCAGTATAGTTACAGCGCAGAGGATATATGTAAGGTTCAGTACTGTATCTGTAAGCTTGAGAGTCATGTGACTCACTTCCGGACCGATATATCCCTGAGCCGGTGCTCCTGATGACAGCAGGTATACGGCACCTACAACCACTACGGCAGCAACAAGCTCGATTGCCATCTTGATGAGGTTCTTCGGGTTGTTGATAGCACTGATGGCTATACCGAAAAGGATTGCAGCTGCGATGCCAATTATCATCAGCACATACGCCCAATAGAAGAGGGTGTCGACAGAGGCATCATTGAAGCCTATCGCGTATCCCCACACTGTTATGCCTGCGCTGACTATCATCAGCACCCATAACAGAATCTTTATTATTTTTTCGAATTTGCTGGATGACATTGTCTTTATTTTTTATTCTCATATTTTACCAGAATATCTACAAGGGAGATAGAAGCGTCTTCCATATCGATGGAAAGTGAGTCTATCCTTGATACGATGTAGTTGTAGAAAATCTGGAGAATGATAGCCACGATCAAACCGCCGACGGTCGTGATCAATGCCACCTTCATACCACCTGCAACGACGTTAGGCGAGATATCACCTGCTGCCTGGATAGCATCGAATGCCTGCACCATTCCGACCACAGTTCCCAAGAATCCGAGGGATGTTGAAAGGGCGATGAAGAGGGCGACCCAGGTAAGTCCGTTCTCCATGAGGCTCATCTGCACGGAACCGTAAGAAACGACTGTCTTCTCAACTACTTCGATACCCTGGTCCATACGGAGGAAGCCCTGGTAGAAAATGCTTGCCACCGGTCCGCGGGTGTTGCGGCAAACTTCCTTGGCTGCTTCTACACCACCGTTGTTGAGGGCCTCTTCAATCTTGCTGAGAAGCTTCTTGGTGTTTGTCTTGGAGAAGCTCAAGTAAAGAATTCTCTCGATTGAGATGGCCAGACCGAAGATAAGGCAGAGGATGATTGAGGCCATGAAGCCAGGACCACCTTCTATGAACTTGGTCTTGAGCTGCTGGTGAAGAGGAACTTCACTTGAACCTGCCTGGAACGGGTTGGCGTTTGCTGCAGTCGTTACTTCTTCTGCTGCCGCTGCAGAGTCCGGAGCAGCTGTAGAGTCAGTCTGTGCTGCTGCGAACTGAGCTGAAAAAGCCATCATTGCAATAGATGCAAGTAATATGAAAAAATTTTTCATAATTGTTTGTGTGTGTTTAATTAATAATGTATTAGTTTGTTGCAATTTTCATTTGTGCGGAAATCCGTACTGTACCGTGCGCAATTCCTACTCTAAAATCCGGTGCAATTTAGCAAATAATTTTTATATGACAATAATTATTTTGTTATTTCGCCTCTCAGATTCTTGTCCAGGCCGGATATTACGCTATCATTGTCCGAGTGCATGCCCATCAGGTAAAACAGTTTCGCAAGGGCACCTTCAGTGGTGCTGTCGTAGCCGCTTACGACGCCTGCTTCCTGTAGTTTCTTCCCCGTGGCATACAGGCCCATGTCCACTGACCCTGCAAGGCATTGGGTGACGTTGAGTATGATTTTTCCCATTGATATCCCTTCTTTCACCAGATCAAGGAACCATTCTCTGGACGGTGCATTCCCGGCGCCGTATGTCTCTATGATGACAGCTCTTGTCTCCGGGCCGCACAATATGTTCTTCACGACCTGCGGGGTGATGCCCGGGTGTATTTTCAGTATCGACACTCGGGTGTCCAGGTCCTTGTGGAAGACAGGGCGGCGGGTCCAGTCTTCCGGGCGTATGATCACGCCGGTGTTGTACCTGATGCTGATGCCCGCCTCAGCGAGATGAGGGCAGTTCTCGGACCTGAATGCCCTGAAATTCTCGGAATTCACCTTGCTTGTCCTGTTGCCGCGCATCAGGCAGTTGCCGAAGCAGATGCATACTTCCGGCACGATCGCGTGTCCGTCCGCATCCTTAGCCGCGGCTATCTCGACGGCGGATATGAGGTTTTCTTTCCCGTCTGTCCTGGCCACGCCTATCGGCAGCTGGCTTCCCGTGAATATGACCGGCTTGGTGAGTCCTTCTGTCATGAAGCTCAATGCAGAGGCGGAATATGCCATGGTGTCCGTACCGTGCAGTATCACGAAACCGTCATAGCTGTCGTATTTTTCCTCGATCAGGCTTGCGAGCATCTGCCATGATGCCGGTTCTATGTCTGCGGAATCTATTATGGTGTCGAAGGTGCAGGAATCTATCCTGTATGCGAACTTTCCGAGTTCCGGGACTTCCTCAAGTATCTGAGAGAAATCGAAAGGCTTGAGTGTCTGCTCTTCGGGATCCACTTTCATGCCGATCGTACCTCCGGTGTATATCAGGAGGATCGCTGATTTCTCGGTAGTTCTGTCAAGATTGAATTTCATTTTCATGGAATGTGTGTCTTTCAGATCTGGAACAGGCGCACGGCGTTTTCCGTGGTCTGCAGTGCGACTTCCTCTATGCTGATTCCCTTCTGCTCCGCTATCTTTCCTGCGATATACGGCAGATAACTGCTTTCGTTCCTTTCACCGCGGTGGGGAACAGGGGTGAGATATGGGGAATCTGTCTCAAGAAGTATCCTTTCCAGGGGAATGTGCTTAATGGTTTCGGCTATAGATGCTTTCTTGAAGGTGACTACGCCTCCGATGCCGACGTACCAGTCTCCGAGCCTGGATATCCTTTCGAATGTCTCCCGGCTTCCGGTGAAGGCATGGAATACGCCTCTTGGAGCAAGCTGCCTGCAGCGCTCAAGTACGCCTATGATCAGCTCGGTGGCTTCACGTGAATGAATGATTACCGGAAGGCCGAGGCGGCATGCGAGCCTGACCTGCCATTCGAATGCTTCCTCCTGCTCCCTGACGAACTCTTTCGACCAGTAGCAGTCCATCCCGGTCTCTCCGATGGCCCGGATGTTCCCGGCCTTGTCCGCCGCCTCCGATATTTCTTCCAGCGCCTCCTTCCAGCGGCTGTCCACCGATGTGGGGTGCAGTCCGAGGCAGGGGAAAATGTTTCCCGGGTATTTCGCCGCAAGGCTGTTCATGGCATCTCTCGTCGAACTGTCGATGTCAGGGAATATCATCCTGGTCACACCGGCGTCGACCGCCCTCTCTACGGCAGCTTCGGCATCGTCCCGGAACTGTTCGTCATATAAATGGGTGTGGGTGTCGATAAACTCCATCATGCAATGATAAATCATGCAAATTTAGATATTTTTTCTGTTGATGGAACATCTTTGCATCAGGTCTATTGATATGAAACCATCGTTTTCCAGGATTCCGGCAAGGCTTGCCACGACGCTGTAGTCGAGTCCTGTCCCTTCCGCCAGCTCCTGGAGCGATATTCTCCTGTTTTTCTTGATGAGAAGCAATATCCTGGCGATGTCTCCGGTCCCGTGTACGTCCCGCATACCTCTGTAGTGTTCCAAGACGGTCTTTTCCATGTCTGCATTGCTTTCTCTGAACTCGAACCCCAGACTTCTGATGAAATCTTCCTCGGAAGTCACAGGTATGGCGCTCCCTGACCGTATGAGCATGTTGCATCCTTCGGACATGCAGTCGTCTGCCCTTCCAGGCAGCGCATATACATCCCGGTAGTACGAAAATGCCTGCCTGGCGGTGATCATGCCGCCGCCTTTCTTCCTGGATTCTACAAGGACCGTAGCTTTCCCGATGCCTGCTATTATCCTGTTTCTCCGTATGAAGTTCAGGGCCGAGGCGGGGGAGTGCAGCGGGTAGTCGGATACAAGTGCCGATCTCCCGGTCGAGGCTATCCTCAGCGCGTGTCCGCGGTGCAGCGCAGGATATATGGAATCCGCCCCTGTCGCCATGACGGCGATCGTGTCAAGTCCGGCTTCAAGTGCCGCGAGGTGGGCGGTGATGTCTGTCCCGTATGCAAGTCCGCTGACAATCACCGGGCGTTTCCCTGTCCTTGCAAGGGCATACACCATCCTCCTGCACCAGTCCTTCCCGTAGCTGGAGACGTTCCGTGTGCCGACAATGGATATGTATTCCCTGTCATCGTCCATGCAGCTGTACGGACACAGGCTTTTTACATAGAGTCCCGCAGGTGCATCCGGGCATTCCTCAAGCAGCCTCGGATAGCCCTTCTCTCCTCGTCCGATGAAAGTGATCCCGAGCCTTTCTGCTTCTTCAAGCTCGGATGCAGCCGTCTCCAGAGCCATGTCGTTCAGGCTTCCGGTGTACTTCGAATACGGTCCGAGCACTGTGCATAGCTCATCTTTCCCTTTCCGGAATATCGCGGCAGGTGACCCGTAGTAGTCAAGCAGAGCGGTGGCGATTCTCGGCTCGTATCCGAATATCCTGTTCAGTGCGCACAGGCATATCTTGTCATCATCATATCCAGGCATTTTTGCCTCAAATATAATTATACGGAAAAAGGAAAATGCAGGACATTGCCAGCATTTTCCTTTTCTGAAAGAAATTTTTCTTTTTCTTTATGTCTCGTCTCGTATGTCCGGCTGTGTCTGAAGCCGGCCTGAGAATATTATTATAACGTGAATTCGATGAAATGAATGAAATGAATTTCAGAGAATTACCTCTATAGAGGACGAAGTCCGGCGTAAGGAG
>CALVDP010000086.1 GCA_944326315.1 uncultured Bacteroidales bacterium | reverse complement strand
GAACTGGCAGGCATGTGTGACCGCAGCCTGTATATGCGGGACGGCAGGTTTGTAGACGGGGCGGAGACGATGGGCTGATGCCCTGCCTGAATGTCTGCTGGTGCAGGGAAAAGTATTTTATCGAGGTATGAGCATATTCCGTTTCAGGTATTTTACAGTGGAAAACACGGAGTCCGCCATGAAGGTCAACACCGATGGCGTCCTTCTCGGTGCGTTGATGACTGTAAGAATGTCCGACAGGAAATGTCTTGATGTCGGGACAGGGACCGGAACTGTCGCCCTTATGGCGGCGCAGCGGCTTTCTTTCCTTCATGACCCTCATGACCCTCATGGCGATAGCCGGACCCGTAGCGTTTCCGTTTCTGACTCCCCTGGATCCGAAGCCTCGGAAATGATGGTCTATGCCATTGATATTGACGGTCCTTCCGCTGCAGAAGCCTCGCGCAACTTCTCTGCCTCTCCATGGCCCGGGATGTTGTGTGCGGTCCACGCCTCGCTGGAAGAGTTCGTCCCTATGCCTCAATGCCGCGAATTCGACCATATCTTTTCCAATCCTCCGTATTATGACATGTCCCTGGCAGCTCCGGAACAGAGGCGGAATACCGCCAGGCATACCGATTCCCTTTCCTACCGCGAACTTGTGGAGTTCTCCTCGCGCCATCTTTCCGCAGACGGTGTGTTGTCTGTGATTCTTCCTGCCGATTCCGAACTCTGGCTGTTGAGGCACGCGCGCATGCATGGGCTGTATCCGTATCGTATCGTGCGGGTCAGAACCACTGTCAGGAAGCGTCCGTCCCGCATTATGGCCGAATTTTCATTGTCAAGACCTGACGGGGACATGGCGGAAGAGCTGCTCACTATTCATGACGGCAACGGGTATTCAGACGATTATTTGGCCCTGACCGGAGATTTCTATATCAATTTCTGAGCATATCCTGTATTTGCCTGTTTGCCGTCCCGTTTGTCGTCCTTTTTGCCGTCCCGATTCTCTGATTTTATATTTAGTCAAAATCTTGCTATCTTTGCAGTTTGCAGTTTGTGTAATAATTCCGATATGGCATTGCCTGCGGCTGACAAGAAGTAGTTGTATGAAGAATATAAGGAATTTCTGTATAATCGCTCATATCGATCACGGCAAGAGTACGCTTGCAGACAGGATGATTGAGATCACCAAGACGTTGGCGGCACGGGACATGGAGGCCCAGGTGCTTGATTCAATGGATCTTGAGAGAGAAAAAGGTATTACCATCAAGAGTCACGCTATCCAGATGGACTATGCCCATAACGGCGAGAAATTCGTCCTGAATCTGATTGATACCCCGGGGCATGTGGATTTTTCATATGAGGTGTCAAGGGCCATCGCTTCATGTGAGGGCGCCCTTCTGGTGGTGGATGCGACCCAGGGTATCCAGGCCCAGACCATATCCAACCTCTACCTGGCGATCGAACACAATCTGGAAATCATCCCGGTGCTGAACAAGATAGATGTAGATTCGGCCATGGTGGACGTGGTTACGGACCAGGTAGTAGACCTGCTTGGCTGTGATCCTTCAGAGATACTATGCGCATCGGGAAAGACAGGCCAGGGAGTCAAGGAGATACTTGATGCGATAGTAGAGCGTATCCCGGCCCCCAAGGGTGATCCGGACGCGCCGCTCCAGGCCCTTATCTTCGATTCCGTGTTCAATTCCTTCCGAGGAATAATCGCCTATTTCAAGATTGTGAACGGCAGTATCCGTACAGGAGACAAGGTCAAGTTCTTCAATACAGGGAAGATCTATGATGCAGACGAGGTCGGTGTATTGAAGATGAAGCTTGATCCGCGCAGTGAGATACCGTGCGGAAGCGTGGGCTATATCATTTCGGGAATCAAGACAGCTTCCGAAGTGAAGGTCGGTGATACTATCACTCATGTCGACAATCCGTGCAGCGAGGCGATAGCAGGCTTTGAGGAAGTGAAGCCGATGCTGTTTGCCGGCGTGTACCCTGTGGAGACAGACCAGTATGAAGAGTTGCGCTCATCTCTGGAGAAGCTTCAGCTGAATGACGCATCTCTTGTATTCGAGCCGGAATCGTCGCTTGCCCTCGGCTTCGGTTTCAGGTGCGGCTTCCTCGGGCTTCTGCATCTGGAAATAATACAGGAACGCCTCTACAGGGAGTTCAACATGGATGTCATCACGACCGTGCCGAACGTATCCTACAAGGTATACACGACCCAGGGCGACGTAGTCGACGTCCACAATCCGTCAGGGCTTCCTGCGCCGACTCTTATAGCCAAGATAGAGGAGCCGTATATCAGGGCGCAGGTGATATCCCGGTCAGAATTCTACGGGCCGATTATGAAGCTTTGTCTGGACAAGAGGGGTACCCTTGTCAACCAGCATTACATCACATCCGACAGGCTTGAGCTGACATACGACATGCCGCTTTCCGAGATCGTGTTCGACTTCTATGACAAGCTGAAGTCTATATCCAAGGGATATGCATCGTTTGACTATCATCTTATAGGCTTCAGGGAGGCCAGGCTTGTCAAGCTTGACATATTGCTCAACGGGGATCCTGCAGATGCCCTGTCAAGTCTCATTCATGCAGACCACGCCTATGATTTCGGGAGAAAGATCTGTGAGAAGCTCAAGGAGCTGATCCCGCGCCAGCAGTTCGATGTCGCCATACAGGCCGCAATCGGAGCCAAGATCATTGCAAGGGAGACTGTGAAGGCTGTCCGCAAGGATGTGACCGCCAAATGTTACGGCGGCGACATATCCAGGAAGAGGAAACTTCTTGAGAAGCAGAAGCAGGGTAAGAAGCGCATGCGTCAGATAGGCACGGTGGAGGTGCCGCAGAGTGCCTTCATGGCTGTACTCAAGCTGGACTGACAGACATAAACGACAAAACGGGTTGTCATCACGACAACCCGTTTTATCTCTGTGGATATCGGGATATTATTATTGCACACAATCCCGTTTGCATGTCTCCACAGAAAGAGACGAATAAGATTCTTAACCGGAGACAAAAATCGCTTTTTGGCCTTTGTCGTGAGTTGTAATTATTGTTGTTTTAGTTGTTGTTTTAGTTGTTTTACGTTGTTTGATGATGAAAAACATAAAACCATACATTACTGCGATGCGTCTCAGGACACTTCCTCAGTCAGTGTCCGGTGTCGCACTTGGACTTCTTCTAGCTACGGCCGATTATGTGGTCAATCCATGGGTCGCCGTGTTCACGGTCCTTACGGCAGTCTTCCTCCAGATACTTTCCAACACGGCCAATGAGCTCGGTGATTTCCTCAGCGGCACGGACCGTCCGGAAGACAGGCAGGGTCCGGCGTACACCCTTTCGGGAGGACTGATTTCGGAGAAGGGCTACAAGGCCATGGTGGTGGTATATGCTGTCTTGTCCGTGCTCAGCGGTCTGGCGATGATCTGGTTTTCTTTCGGCACCTTCTTCAGCTATGGGGCCATCATCACCATGCTGCTCGGTATACTTGCCATCTCGGGTGCCGTGAAATATACTCTGGGGAGGAATCCCTATGGCTACAAGGGCCTGGGCGATATTAATGTATTCATTTATTTCGGTATCGTAGCTGTCCTCGGCTCTTATTTCGTCGCCGCGCATGAGATACCGAACTGGTATCTTTTCCTTCCTGCCGTCTCTGTGGGATGCCTCAGCACGGCAGTGCTGAATGTCAACAATATCAGAGATATCGAAAGTGACGCCTTGACCAGGAAGACGATCCCTGTCAGGATAGGTGAGAAAAAGGCCAAGATATACCATGTCCTGCTGATTGTGGCAGGGTGGGTGTCAATGACCGGCTACACTGCCGTGAGGGCATTCGACTGGTGGCACTATCTTTATGTCCTGACTCTTCCGCTCTTCGTGGTGCATCTCGTGAAGATGTGGAGGCTTTCCGGAAAGGACCTTGATCCGCAGCTTCCTCTGCTTGTAATATCCACTTTCCTGTTCTCTCTGGCTGCGGGAGTAGGCTTTGTGGTCTTTCTTCTCTGAAATTAGTCTGTCTGGAGCCTCTTATTTTGTTCCGACATACATCCGGCAGATGCCGAATGTGAAAGCCCTGGATTTTACGCTTGAGAAGCCGCAGGAGGACATCATCTGCATGAAGTCTGCCGGTTTCGGGAATTTCAGGACAGAGGCAGGGAGATATCTGTATGCTCCCTTGTCTCCGGATACAAGTCCGCCTATTTCCGGAAGGATGTGCAGAAAATACAGTTTGTAGAGGAAGCGCAGGACAGGATTGCCGGGTACGGAAAGTTCCAGTATCACCGCCTTGCCGCCCTGCACGAGCACCCTGTGCATCTCTGTCAGCCCCTTTTCGAGATGTTCGAAATTCCGTACCCCGAAGGCAACCGAGACTCTGTCGAAAGTGTTGTCTGTGAACGGGAGAGCCTCGCAGTCTCCCTGTTCCATGGTTATGCGTCCGGAGAGTCCTGCTGCCCTTACCTTGTTCCGGCAGATTTCCAGCATCTTTTCAGATAGGTCCAGTCCCGTGACGGAGGCATTGGCTGATTTCCCTGCAATGGCAATGGCGAAGTCTCCCGTGCCGCAGGCCACGTCAAGGACTTTCACAGGGACGTCGCTGCCGGCTATTTCCGACACGGCCTTCTTCCTCCAGATCCTGTCAATATCCAGCGACAGCAGGTGGTTCAGCCTGTCATAGTCACCTGCGATGCTGTCGAACATTTTCCTTATGTTTTCTTTTCTCGGCATACTGTTGCTATGGTGATTTAACGTCAGTTCGACGAATTATTCTGTTCAATATCAGAGATTCCGTCGAACTGACGTTACGATTTCTTCGAAA
>CALVDP010000085.1 GCA_944326315.1 uncultured Bacteroidales bacterium | reverse complement strand
ACGAAAGACCAAACCCATCTTAACCCCCGTAGACTATCGTCTACGACCCCTGATAGGGGTATTTCGAGCCTCCGGCCCGGTCCCTGCGGGACTTGTCGGGAAATTTGAGTTCCCCTTTTTATTCGTACTTTGCCATAGCGTATTTCGGCCGCCGATTTTCGTACTGTGCCGTCTTTTTTATAAATTTGGACCGGTACACGGGAGCGGGCTGCCCACACTGCGGGGCTCCGCCCCACCGACGGTATGTTTACATGATTGACAACACTATGGCTATGTCTCGTATCTGCTTCGCCGCCCTTGCGCTGGCGGCATCCCTGGCTGTGGATGCCCGGGACAACAACATCTACCATGATGGCTGGATAGATTTCAACAAGAACGGAACGAAAGATGTCTATGAAGACCCTTCAAGGACGACGGAGGAAAGGGTCGCGGACCTTCTCGGGCAGATGTCTGTGGAGGAGAAGACTTGTCAGCTGGCCACCCTGTACGGTTTCGGACGCGTACTCCAGGATTCACTCCCTACCGCAGCATGGAAAGACGAGATATGGAAGGATGGCATAGCCAATATCGACGAGCAGCTCAACGGAGTCGGATCGGGCTACAGTCGTGCATACGGCCTCATATACCCTTTCAGCAATCATGCGGAGGCAATAAACAAGATACAGAGGTGGTTCGTAGAGGAGACCCGGCTCGGGATACCTGTGGATTTCTCCAATGAAGGGATACACGGACTCAACCATACCAAGGCCACGCCGCTTCCCGCACCCGTAGCTGTCGGCTCAACTTGGAACAGGCGTCTGGTGAGACAGGCAGGGGAGATAGCCGGGATGGAGGCCAAGGCATTGGGCTATACCAATGTCTATGCTCCCATATTGGACGTGGCGAGAGATCCGAGATGGGGACGTACTCTGGAGTGTTACGGTGAAGACCCATATCTCGTTTCAGAGCTCGGCATAGAGATGGCGGAAGGTATACAGTCCCAGGGGGTCGCGTCCACTCTGAAGCATTTTGCCGTCTACAGCGTCCCGAAAGGCGGAAGGGACGGGAATTGCAGGACAGATCCGCATGTGACCCCGAGGGAACTTCATGAAATACACCTGTACCCTTTCAGAAAAGTCTTGGCTGAGGCCCGTCCTTTGGGTGTGATGAGCAGCTATAATGACTGGAACGGCGAGCCTGTGTCGGCGAGCCACTATTTCCTTACAGACCTGCTGCGTGAAGAGTTCGGCTTCACCGGATATGTCGTCAGCGACAGCGAGGCTGTCGAGTTTGTGCACACGAAACATCAGGTGGCGGAGACGTACAGGGATGCCGTCAGGATGGTGCTGGAGGCAGGCATGAATGTCAGGACGCACTTCACTCCGCCGGCAGATTTCATATTGCCGGTCAGGGAGCTGATAGAGAACGGTGAAATATCCATGTCCACTGTAGACAGACGTGTGGCAGAGGTGCTGGGCGTCAAGTTCAGGCTCGGACTTTTCGACAATCCATATGTCGCGGATCCGTCGTCGGCCGACAAGGTCGTGGGGGCGGACAAGCATCTTGATTTCATAGATGACATGCAGCTGCAGTCTCTTGTGCTTCTCAAGAACGAAGACGGCCTGCTGCCTTTGTCCCTGGAGGAGACTGACCGTGTGCTTGTGACAGGGCCGCTGGCGGACGAGACCAATTTCATGGCAAGCAGATATGGTCCAAACGGGCTTGATTCGGAGTCTATTCTCGACGGGATAAGGAAGTATCTCGGCGATAAATGCCAGGTGGATTACGCGAAAGGCTGTGATGTGACCGATGCCGGATGGCCGGACAGCGAAATAGTCCCTGTGCCGATGACTGACGGGGAGAAGAAGATGATAGCAGCTGCGGTGGCCAAGGCAAGGAGGGCCGATGTGGTCATAGCTGTACTCGGGGAAGACGAGTACCGGGTGGGCGAAAGCCGTTCCCGCACATCGCTCGGCCTACCCGGACGGCAGGAACAGCTTCTGGAAGCCTTGCATGCCACAGGCAAGCCGGTGATACTCGTGCTTGTCAACGGACAGCCCCTGACGATCAACTGGGCTGACAGGAACATCCCTGCCATCCTGGAGACTTGGTTCCCGAGTTTCAGGGGAGGACTTGCAATCGCCAGGACATTGTGGGGTGACTATAACCCTGGAGGGAAGCTTACGGTGACATTTCCGAAGACCACCGGCCAGATAGAGCTGAATTTCCCGTTCAAGAAAGGCTCTCACGGAGGACAGCCTGCAGGCGGCCCCAATGGAAGCGGTGATACCAGAGTCCTCGGTCCGCTGTATCCGTTCGGACATGGGCTGAGTTATACTACGTTCAAATATTCTGACTTGCGCATAGATCCCGGCGCAGGCATAAAGTCCGGAGTGGAGGTCTCCCTTGACGTGACCAATACGGGCAGCATGGCAGGAGACGAAGTCGTGCAGCTCTATGTCAGGGACAAGTACAGCAGCGTGGTGACATACGATTCCGTGCTGCGTGGATTCGAACGGGTGAGCCTTGAGCCGGGTGAGACTAAAACAGTCCGGTTCTTGCTGTCTCCGGAAGACCTTCAGATCCTGGATGCAGACATGAAATGGACTGTCGAGCCCGGAGAGTTCGAGATCATGGCAGGGTCTTCGAGCACTGACATCAGGCTGTCGGGGACGGTCTGTCTGTAGGACAACGCCTGTTATGACACTCTCTGTCTACTATTCGTTGTAGATTTCCTGGTAGATAGGAAGATTCTCCTTGATGATGATGTCCGCCGGCATCAGGTGGTGCATGTTTTTCTCCTCGATATTGTAGAGAAGCACCCTTATCAGAGCCTTGACGGCGAAGAATCCCTGAAGCTTAGGCCTCTGGCAGATAATGGCGGATATGGAGCCGTTCTCGATGCATCTGACATTGTTCCGTGTCATGTCGAACGTGATGATCTTCACATCTCTTATTCCCTGGGCTGCAAGGATGTCTGCCAGGATATATCCTCTGGAGTTGAGCACCGCAATACCTTTCACGAGAGGATTGCGCTCCAGGAAGCCAAGTATGTTTTTCCTGGATTCCTCCGGATCGAGCACCGATATCTTGGATTCCTTGATCACCCGGTAAGGGGCCAGCTCCTCGAAGTATCCTTTCAGTCCGGACATCCTTTTCATGGAATTGTTCGCCCTTTCGTTGCCTATACGTCTGGAGCCGAATACCGCAAGTTCGGTATCCTTCGGGGTGAAGAGGTTCAGCAGCCGGCCCACTATCCTGCCGCATGCATCCTGATCTGAAGAGTATGTGGCGGAAGGGTGTGTGTCACAGATGACCGCATCCACGAACACGTACGGGATACCGTTCTCGTCAAGCTTGTTGCACAGGACCGTGGTCTCGGAAGCGAATGTCGCACCGATGATCACGGCGTTCGGATTCCGGTCCGCAATGCTGGCGAAAGAGCTGCGGCACGAATAGATGTCGAACTGGTTGTAGTATGAGAACTCGCAGTCCAGCTTGATATCTGAATATTCCTCTAGGGCATGCTCTATTCCCTTCTGGATCATTCCCCAGTATTCACCCGGAATAGCCGTCGGTATGGCTATCACTATCTTGTATGCCTTTTTCAATGAAATGGCCGAGGTGTGTATGTTGTACCTGTAGCCTGTCTTCATCAATACTTTCTCGACCGCGGCCCTGCTCGCCTCCGATACGTTTCCCCTGTTGTGCAATATCCTGTCGACTGTCCCTGCCGAAACACCGGACATTATCGCGATATCCTTGATTGTGACTTGTTTTGCCATTTTGTGTAATTTTATTTCCTGAAGCACGACAATTGCACGACCATCGGCAGAGCGGCCAGGTTATTTTTACAAATATTATCCTTTTTATTGGAATATCCAAAAATATCAGTAACTTTGTGCACGTACACAAGCAAAGGCAGTCCAGACACGCTTCTCCGGACTGCCGGCAGACAGAAAACTGATAACATATATATTAATCATGAAAGACTTATTTGATATCAACGGCAAGGTTGCCGTGATGACGGGGGCATGCGGTATCCTCGGGACTACAATCGTCAAGTATTTTGCCGCACAGGGAGCCAAGGTGGTGCTTCTTGACCTCGACAGGGCTGCCGCAGTTGCGGATGGCATCATCTCAGAGATAACAGCTGCCGGCGGCGAAGCTGTCTTTTATCCGACCAACGTACTCGACAAGGATGTCCTTGAAGACAATTACGCGAAGATAATGGAGAAGTACGGAAGGATAGACATCCTTCTCAATGCCGCAGGCGGTAATATGCCTGCCGCTACGGTACCGCCTGACAAGACCATCTTCGACCTGGACATAAACGCTGTCAAGAAGGTGACGGAACTCAACCTGTTCGGTACCATAATCCCTACGATGGTATTCGCCAAGGCAATGGCCGGGCAGAAGACAGGCTCTATCATCAATTTTGCAAGCGAATCCGCTCTCAGACCTCTGACAAGGGTGGCAGGGTACGGTGTAGCCAAGGCTGCCGTGGCCAACTGGACCAAGTATCTCTGTGCCGAGCTTGCCATGAAGTTCGGGGAAGGGATCAGGGTGAATGCCATAGCTCCGGGCTTCCTTCTCACGAACCAGAACCGTGCGCTTCTGACGAATCCTGACGGTAGTCTGACAGACAGGTCCCACACCATACTGGCACATACTCCGATCAAGAGATTCCTGGAGCCGGACGAACTGCTCGGTACTCTTCACTGGCTTGCATCGGATGCATCCAAGGCTGTCACAGGTACCGTAGCTGTCGTGGACGGAGGCTTTGACGCATTCTCGATCTAGTCTGATGCCATGCGGCGGCAGGTGCCGCCTTAAAAACAATCCGATCGGAAAACAGCATCCATGATGCACAAAACACGAATATTATGTATCTGATGAAAGAAAGCTGGCGCTGGTACGGTCCGAACGATCCTGTAAGCCTGAGCTTTATCAGGCAGGCCGGAGTCACCGACATAGTACATGCGCTTCACCATATTCCTAACGGGGAGGTATGGAGCATAGAGGAAATCAAGAAGAGACAGGCTCTGATAGCCGAGTCCGGTCTGACATGGAGTGTGGTGGAGAGTGTCCCTGTCCATGAACATATCAAGACTCAGACCGGCGATTTCCAGAAATATATTGAAAACTACAAACAGTCAATAAGGAATCTCGCCGCATGCGGCATCAAGTGCGTGACATACAACTTCATGCCTGTCCTTGACTGGACCAGGACAAATCTTTCGTACGAGATGGCTGACGGCTCCCGCGGACTTCGCTTCGAAAGGGATGCTTTCCTTGCATTCGACCTGTTCATCCTCAAGCGCAAAGGTGCGGAGAAGGAGTACACGGAAGAGGAGATAGCCAGGGCAAAAGCCAGGTACGAGAAGATGGATGACGCCGAGATAGCGCTGATTACCCGCAACATGATTGCCGGACTCCCTGGAAGCGAGGAGAGCTTCACCCTCGACCAGTTCCGTGAGGCTCTTGCCCGCTATGACGGTGTCGATGCCGAACAGCTGCGCGGCAACCTGATTTATTTCCTTAAGGAAGTATGTCCTGTGGCTGACGAATGCGGAGTCGAGATGGTCATTCATCCTGACGACCCTCCATATCCTATCCTCGGCCTGCCGAGAATCCTTTCCACGGCAGAGGATTTCAGGAAGCTTGTGGCTGCTGTACCTAATGTATCCAACGGCCTGTGTCTCTGTACGGGCTCTTTCGGAGTGCGTGCGGACAATGATCTCGTCTCAATGATGTACGAGTTCGGAGACAGGGTCGGCTTTGTGCATCTGAGGAGCACCAAGCGTGATGCGGAAGGCAATTTCTATGAGGCCAACCATCTGGAGGGAGATGTGGACATGTACGGCATGATGAAGGCTCTTCTCGAAGTGCAGCAGCGTCGGCATGTTTCCATCCCGGTCCGTCCTGATCATGGCCATCAGATGTGCGATGACCTCAACAGAAAGACGAATCCCGGGTATTCATATTACGGAAGAATGCGTGGCATTGCGGAGCTGCGCGGACTGCAGATGGGCATAGCCAAGAGCATGGGACTTGAATAGGTGTCCTGTCAACGGCTTTTGGCGGTTTTAGGTTTTATTAAGGTAGATGAGGAGGGTGACGCAAAAGAGATTTTGTGTCACCCTCAAATGTCTTTCTTCGAAAGACTGAATTCATCCTAACCCCCTGCACCCCCGGGGATTAACCTTGACAGGTTTTCCTCCTTCGCACCTCAGGAATATCCGTACCAGTC
>CALVDP010000084.1 GCA_944326315.1 uncultured Bacteroidales bacterium | reverse complement strand
ACCTTAAAATCCCTATCCACTTACACCTTCCCGCTCTTTTATGAAGACTGGGATTTGGAGAAATCGGACGTGGCAACAGCTTGGGACAACAAAGGCGACATCGTGATAGGCAATGATGTATGGATAGGCTATGAAGCGGTGATAATGGCAGGCGTTCACATCGGAAACGGGGCGATCATAGCCGCCCGTGCCGTTGTTACGAAGGACGTGCCACCTTATACGATAGTCGGCGGTGTTCCCGCCCGACCGATAAGGAAGCGTTTCGATGAAGAAGTGATACGAAAACTCGAAACGCTGAAATGGTGGGACTGGTCTGCTGAAAAGATACGGCGATACTTACCTTATATCGGGAAAGGTGATGTAAATGGGTTGCTTCAAATGCAAGATTGTATATGAGAACAGAATTAATGCACCTTGTCAAAAAAAGGCAGAGACAACTATTATTTTACAATTATATAATTATATAAATAATATACGGCGACTGAAATGATTTTAACTGATTAATAATCTTGCATAAAGCAATCTGATTATCATTTAGATAAGCACTAAATGATATTATATAGTATAATAAAATTATAATTATATAATTATATAATAATTTCCTTGGATGTGTCCGGCTTATTTCCTATTTTTGTAGAGACACTTGAGCTTTAACAATGAATATAGGCATGGCAAAGAACATCGAAACAGACAATCCGTCCGCCAGTATGGGTTTGGATGAGATTAAGAGTGGAATAACTGCTTCAGGAAAAGACGAATCAACTGACAATCAGCAGGATGGAACTTCCGCTGGAAGAAAAGAGGCAAAGTCCCTCAAGAATGGAAATAAAAAGTTTGAAGAAAACCTTGCAAAATATACAGGTATCAGTGAGCAGGGCTTTGCAATCTGGTTGCCAAAAGAGGTCAAGAAAAAGTTGGAGTATATCCGTCTCAACGCTCAACGCAATATCCCTTTGAGGTCACTTGCAGCCGCCATTATAATGACTTATATAGAAGAAAACGAGGCGGATCTCAATGAGCTATAAAGGATAGATAACTCATATAATAAACATGCAGGACACTGCCAGGACATACATAGCCATTGACCTGAAGTCATTTTATGCTTCGGTCGAATGTGTGGAACGTGGGCTTGACCCGCTTGCGACAAATCTTGTCGTGGCCGACAGAAGCCGCACGGAAAAGACCATATGCCTGGCTGTCAGTCCGTCCCTGAAAGCCTACGGCATCCCAGGACGCGCAAGGCTGTTCGAAGTAGAGCAGAGAATCAGGGAAGTAAATGCAGAGCGCAGAAGAAAGGCATACGGACACAGGCTGACGGGAAAATCAGTCTCGGACACAGAATTGAAGATACACCAGGACTGGGAGGTGGACTACATCGCTGCCCCGCCCCGAATGGCCTACTACATAGAACACAGCACACGCATCTACCAGATATATCTTAAATATATTGCCCCGGAAGACATCCATGTATATTCCATAGACGAGGTGTTCATGGACGTGACAGCCTATCTGAATTCATACGGTATCACGGCACACGAGCTTGCAAGAAAGATAATCGGCGACGTGCTGGGGCAGACAGGCATCACGGCGACGGCAGGGATAGGCACCAACCTGTATCTCTGCAAGGTGGCGATGGATATAGAAGCCAAACACATACCGGCAGACAAGGACGGAGTGCGAATAGCCGAACTTGACGAGATGGCATACCGCAGGAAACTGTGGACGCACCGGCCGCTGAAGGATTTCTGGCGTGTGGGAAACGGTATTGCACGCAAACTGGAGCAGTATGGAATATACACGATGGGAGACATCGCGAGACAATCCGTAAGAAACGAGGAACTGCTGTACCGGCTGTTCGGTGTAAATGCGGAACTGCTTATAGACCATGCCTGGGGCTGGGAGCCGTGTACGATGGAAATGATAAAGGCCTATAAGCCGTCAACCAACTCGCTCAGCAGCGGACAGGTGCTTCAGGAGCCGTATACAGTGCAGAAAGCCCGCGTAGTCGTCAGGGAAATGGCTGAGAGTACGGCTCTCGACCTGCTCGACAAGAGAATGGTGACTGACCAGATGGTGCTGACTGTCGGTTATGATACTGCCAGTCTTTCAAATCATGCAGAGTACAACGGTGAGATAACTACCGACTTTTATGGCCGGAAAGTCCCTAAACACGCACACGGGACGGCCAACCTCGACCGCCATACATCCTCGGCCAGACTAATAGCCGATGCCGTAATGGAACTTTTCGACCGGATCACCGATCCGGGCCTGCTGGTCCGCCGCATAAACCTGACTGCCAACAATGTCACGGATGAGGACACAGCTTCGCGTAATCCCGTTCCGGTACAATACGACCTCTTCACTGATTATGAGGCCGTGGAAAAGAAGAATGCGGAGGAAAAAGAGAGGCTCGACAAAGAACGGAAAATGCAGACTGCCATTCTGAAAATCAAGAAACAGTTCGGCAAGAATGCCATACTGAAAGGCCTGAATTTCGAAGAAGGTGCCACTGCCCGGGATCGTAACGGACAGATAGGAGGACACAAGGCATGAGCGGCCAGTATGATGACATAATCGGACTGCCGCACCATGTTTCGGAGAGACATCCACGGATGACTCTGTATAACCGGGCAGCCCAGTTCGCACCCTTCGCTGCCCTGACAGGACATGATTCGGCCATCTCCGAGGCAGCGAGACTGACGGACACGGAAATGGAACTCTCCGAAAGCGAAACGGAAGTCCTGAACAGGAAGTTATCCTATCTGCAGTCAGGCATTGAAAGGCCGACAGTCCGTGTCACCTATTTCGTACCGGATGACAGGAAAAGTGGCGGAAGCTACCATACGCTGACCGGGATTGTCAAGCGCGTCATGCCAGACAAAGGGGTTCTGCAGTTCGAGGATGGTACGGATATCCCGTTCTGCCACATCAGGGACCTTGACGGAGAATGTTTTTGAAATTTTTGAATGTTTCTGAATGTTTTTGATACGAAGCCTATTGTTTTCAGAAACCGATTTTAGTCCGAGGCAGGCTGGAAATGCGTTCGTTACGGCAGATTTCGATTATCGACTGCAGGTCAATGTTGTCTTGCCCCGACAGGATGGCATTGACCGCATATTTTCTGGTAATATTCTCGATTTCTCCTCCGGAAAGATCAAACCGGGAAGCAAGAGTCTGCACATCGTTTTCCGTCAATGACGGCAGCATGGCTTGCCATATCCGGGAACGGGCTTCGGCAGTAGGCCGGTTGAACAGAATCTTGTAAAGGAAGCGGCGCTCAAAAGCATCGTCAAGATTCCCTGTAAGGTTTGTCGTGGCAATCATGATGCCCTCAAGGGACTCCATCTCCTGGAGAATAATATTCTGTATCGAATTTTCCATCTTGTCCACAGCGCGGGTAGCCCCTTCCATGCGCACGCCGAGAATGGCATCCGCTTCGTTGAAAAGAAGAATCGGAGCAAGCGGAGAATCCTTGCAGATACTGCGGTACCTGTCGAACATTTTCTTCATGTTCTGCTCGCTTTCGCCTACCCAGCAGCTCTTGATCTTGTCGACATCCACCCGCAGTATGTCGCGTCCCGTAGCACGTGCAATCTGATATACCGTTTCTGTTTTTCCCGTACCCGGAGACCCGTAGAAAAGGCTGCAGAATCCTGTTCTCATTCCTGCATTGCGCAGACGTGACTGGATCTCGCGAAAACGGTCCGCGGAAAGGATGGAAGAAAGTTCAGTTATCTGACTTCTCTCGGAAGGATTGTAAATCAGTTTTTTCTCAGGGAACGAGTCAAATCTTATCAGACTTTCCCTGGACTTCGCCTTGATGTTCAGGTTCAACTCCGAAAGCACGTCGGACTTGGCATATTCTGTAAGCTTGAAGCAGTCCGAACGGGCCATGCCGTCCTCATTCACATTCTCGATCAGATTGTACTCAAACAGGGCCGAGGTATGTCCGCGCAGTTCGCTTTTGCACCAGTTGGGGATTTTGCTATCGTCATACAGGTTGTCTATGTCTCCAAACCCGATACGGTCGTCACTGTTTTCTACAAAAAGATGGGCCATGAAAATGAACAGCAGCCTGTTGTCTTCATCAAGGAGATTGAACTTTTTCAGTGTACGCACAAAATAAGAATCCCTGATTTCGGAAAGATATTCTTCAGTCTGCTGGAGTAGTGCGTCATGCGATATCTCATCGTCATTCTTTTCTTCCATCAGATCATTGAACCTGTCAAAAAACGACTGAAGGTCTGTTATCGGTTCTACCCTGTGGACATAAGGCATATTGTCCTTCAGGGATTTCAGGACATCACCGGGCACACGGTATGTAAGCCTGTTGCGGGAGCGGGATGCACGCAGGTAATATTTGTTTTCAAGGGCGTCTATTTCCGATGAAAGCCGCAGGATTCTGGTTGTACGGCACCCCACATAAGACGCTATCTCTGAAATCCTGATGGAATTGTCATCACTGCGGTCCACGAAGAGAGCCAGCAGGACAGTCTGCATCGGAGACAATGCCAGCCTGCGGGAGGCATACCGGATACAGACAGAAGCCTTGTCAAAGTAAGCATCATCAAGATTGCTGTCTTTGGCCAGTTCAACGATATGCTCGAACGCTTCAAGCACGCTTTTGATTCGTACCCCTGCCCTTGTCCTTTTGTTGTTGATAAGATCTTCCATCTTCATGCTGTTTTGGAATTATGTGACAAAATTACAGCCATGATGTGCCATTTGCCGGTACAAGTAAAAGAAAAAAACGATTAATCTGAATGAAGGTGTGCATCAGAATGGGACATGCTGCGCATAATTTTGCAATGAAAATATTAATTTTACGGAAACAAAACATGCGTAAACATGCTGCAGCTTCAAAAATACACCTGGCTGATAGACACTATCAGAAGAGCGGGAAAGATTTCCCTGGAGGAAATTTCAGACCGCTGGGAACGCAATAAGGACCTGAGTGACTGCAAACCGTTGAGCCGTTCAACCTTCAACCGCTGGAAAGATGCGATTTTCAGTCAGTTCGGAATAATCATCTCCTGTCAGAGGGCCGGAGGGTACCTCTATTATATAGAAAATCCGGAAGATATTGATGAGGACGAGCTGAAAAAATGGATGCTCGATTCGTTTGCCGTAAGCAATCTTGTCAGCGAGAACCTTTCGCTGAAAGACAGGATCCTTGTCTCCAGGATTCCGTCTGCCGGCAGCCATTTGGCGACATTGCTTGAGGCGATGAAGGAAAACCGTGTCGTGACGATCACTTATTGCCGGTTCAACAGGTCTGAAAGCCATAAATTCTCTATTGAGCCTTATTGTGTGAAGCTGTTCGGGAACCGCTGGTATGTTCTGGCACACAATGTCCTTTATGATGACTGCCGGATTTACGGTCTTGACCGCATAGAGGATCTTGAAATGACGGATGACACGTTCAGGCTTCCGAAAGATTTTTCCGCTTCGGAGTATTTTTCAAATTATTACGGAATTGTCACTGACAATAATATAAAGCCCCTGCCGATCAGAATCAGGGCATACGGCAACCATATTCCTTATATTAAGTCACTTCCTCTGCATCATAGCCAGAGGCTTCTGGAAGACAATGGGGAGTATGCGGATTTCATGCTTTATCTGGCTCCGACCTATGACTTTGTCATGAATTTGCTTCAGGCAGGCGCAATGATAGAAGTCATCTCTCCCGTGTCTCTGAGAAAGACAATGAAAGGATGGGTGTCCGACATGTATAACTTGTATAAGAATGATTGACCATGCAGGATTTTGCAGCAATAGATTTTGAAACAGCCAACGGGCGGCGTTCCAGTGTATGCAGCGTTGGCGTAGTGATAGTCCGGGAAGGTAAGATTGTCGACAAATTCTACAGTCTCATCCAGCCGTCACCCAACTATTATACTTATTGGACTACGGCAGTCCACGGTCTTACACACGAGGATACAGACAACCAGCCCACGTTTCCCGAGGTTTGGACCCAGATAGAGGGACGGATTGCCGGACTTCCTCTTGTCGCGCACAACAGGCCTTTCGACGAAAGCTGCCTGAAGGCGGTATTCGAGGAATATGGAATGGAATACCCCGGTTACGAGTTTTATTGTACGCTTGCGGCTTCACGCAGATGTCTCAAAATACCGAGCCATCAGCTTCATCTCTCGGCAGCTGCCTGCGGCTACAACATGGAGAACCACCACAATGCCCTCGCCGATGCTGAAGCGTGTGCCTGGATAGCGTTGAAGTTATTGTAACAGGCTTTTCTGCTTCAAGAGCCTATTTAAAGTGAATTCGATGATATGAATGGAATGAATTTAAGAGAATTACCTCTATGTAGGACGAAGTCCGGCGTAAGAGGGTGACTCAAAAGTGACTTTTGGTCACCCTCAAACGTCTTTCTTCGAAACCATTGACGAACAGAGTGCAATT
>CALVDP010000083.1 GCA_944326315.1 uncultured Bacteroidales bacterium | reverse complement strand
AATATCGCAGAAGCCGAGAGCATTTATGAAGGCGCCACCGGATATGTGACCGAAGGTCAAATATCGCAGAAGCCGAGAGCATTTATGAAGGCGCCACCGGATATGTGACCGAAGGTCAAATATCGCAGAAGCCGAGAGCATTTATGAAGGCGCCACCGGATATGTGGCGAAGCCGAGACCCTTACATAAACAAGATACAATTCGGTATGGCAGGCAAACTCTATATTGTCCCGACACCGGTAGGAAACCTGGAAGACATGACCTACAGGGCGGTGTCAGTGCTGAAGTCGGTAGATCTTATCCTGGCGGAAGACACCAGGACGAGTTCCGTACTTCTGAAGCATTATGATATCCGCGGAAGACTTGAATCCCATCATAAGTTCAATGAACACAAGACTGTGTCTGCCATCAGGGAAAGGATACTCTCCGGCCTTGATGTCGCCCTTATAAGCGATGCTGGCACTCCAGGCATTTCAGATCCCGGCTTCCTGCTTGTCAGGACATGTGTCCAGGAAGGGATAGACGTCGAGACCCTGCCCGGCGCGACAGCCTTTGTTCCGGCCCTGGTCAGCTCTGGCTACCCTTGCGACAGGTTTTGTTTCGAGGGCTTCCTTCCGGTCAAGAAAGGCAGGATGACAAGACTTTCAGAGCTGGCTTCCGAGACCAGGACGATGATATTCTATGAGTCACCTTACCGTCTGGTCAGGACATTGCAGCAGTTTGCGGAGGTATTCGGCAAGGACAGGGGATGCTCTGTTGCGCGTGAGATTTCCAAGAAATTTGAAGAACACAGACGCGGGACATTGGAGGATGTGGCCCAGTGGTATTCCGCCCATGAGCCGAAAGGCGAAATAGTAATAATAGTGGAGGGGGCGCCTGAAAAGGCGAAAGTGCAGGAGAAGAAAAAATGGGAAAAGGAAAGTCCGGAGACGGAGAAAGAAATGGACTGAAATCATCTTTTGCGGCCGGTGTCGCCGCTCTCGTATTTCTTGTGATAGGATATCAGGCTGCCCTGTTCATACACAAGGCCTCAGTCCTGAGAATTCTGGAGAGAAAGGATGCCCCCGACACTGTTTTTGTCATAGACAAGGCATTGGCGGAAAGCATTCTTAAGTCAGTTCCCGGGGAAAACCAGGTGCAGACACAGTCTGTCCGTGGCCGGGAAGTCTGTGTGGTCAGAAAAAAAACGTCGCATGAGCCGGAAGTGGAGGCCGTGAGGCAGAAAGCGCTGCCCAGAAGTGTCGAGAATTTTAATTTCAATCCGAATACGGTGTCTGTCGCTGATCTGGTAAGGCTCGGATTTTCGGAACGTCAGGCTGTATCAATTGACAATTACAGGAAAAAGGGCGGAGTCTTCAGGCGCAGATCTGATTTCGCCAAGTCTTTCGTGGTGGCGGATTCCGTATATGCCAGACTTGAACCGTATATCGATATCCCACTTATAGACCTTAACGCGGCGGATTCCGCTGATTTTGACAGACTTCCGGGAATCGGCGGCTATTTCGCCGCCAGGATGGTGGAGTTCAGGGAGGCACTCGGAGGATACTATTCTTACAAGGAGCAGCTGATGGACATATATCGTTTTGACAGAGAGAAATTCGATGCCCTTTCAGACCTTGTCACCGTATCTGCAGGGAACGTCCGTCCGTACCGCCTGTGGTCGCTCCCTGCGGATTCCCTGCGGCTGCATCCGTATATAGGTTCGTATGCGGCAAGGGGGATTGTCCTGTTCAGGGAGAACAACCCTCCGGCCATGTGGACTGTCGAGGCCCTTGATGAAGCCGGAGTATTGAAAGACGGTATGGCGGAGAAACTTTCCCGCTGCCGTATTGCTCCTCCTGCCACGGATTGACGGAAGGCGGCCGGTCACTTCAGGAACATGCGTATCAGCCTGTCCTTCATCTTGTCGAAGGGCTGGTATCTCATAGGCAGGTCGAGCCAGAGCGGCTTGTCCACGATGCTCTTCATGTGGGAGAATGTTTCAAAGCCGAATTTGCCGTGATAATGTCCCATGCCGCTTTCGCCGACTCCTCCGAAAGGAAGTCTCTCCGACGCGAGATGTATTATGGTGTCATTCACGCAACCGCCACCGAATCTCAGTCCGGAGAGCAGTTTCTTCTTTGTCTTTCTGTCCCGCGTGAAAATATACGCAGCCAGCGGCCTGGGATGACTGTCAATATATTCCATGGCCTCATCCATAGCGCTGTATGTCAGTACCGGCATAAGCGGGCCGAAAATTTCGTCCTGCATTATCAGAAGGCTATCCGTCTGCCTGTCGGAAATGCTTCCGAGACTGTAGACCGACGGCTCGATTTTCAGCCCGGACTCATCTCTTGCACCTCCGAAGACACATCTGACCCTTACTTCGTCCATGACTTTGCATAGTCTGTCGAAATGTTTGCGGTTGATGATTTTCCCGTAGTCGTGGTTCGCAAGGGTGTTAAGTCCGAACATCCCGAGGATTTCCCGCTTGCAGGATTCGAGGAAGCTTTCCAGTATGCTTTCGTGGACGATGACATAGTCCGGCGCGACGCATGTCTGTCCACAGTTGAGGTATTTCCCGAAGACAATCCGTGATGCGGCCACTTTCATGTCTGTGTCCGGAGTGACGATGACAGGGCTTTTGCCCCCGAGTTCAAGTGTGACGGGGGTGAGATGTGCCGAGGCCTTTTCCATCACGAGGCGGCCTACAGCCTTGCTTCCCGTGAAGAATATATAGTCGAATTTCTGTTCCAGAAGTCCGGAGTTCACGTCACGTCCTCCCTCTATCACGCACGCCGTTTCCGCAGGCAGCGCATCCTCAATTACCTTCCTTACGGCAGCGGATGTCGCAGGGGAATATGCACTTGGCTTGACTATGGCGGTATTTCCGGCTGCTATTGCGCTGACAAGAGGAGAGATACACAGCAGGAAGGGATAGTTCCACGGGCTCATGATAAGGACATTGCCGTATGGTTCCGGTATGATACGGCTCTTGGCCGGAAACTGTGCCAGGGGAGTGCCTACTTTCCTTGTCCTGCTCCACTTCGCTGTGCACCTGATGGCGCAGGACAGTTCGGACAGGACCATGCCTACCTCTGTCATGTATGCTTCTGTCGCGCTTTTGCCGAGATCTTTCTTCAGTGCCGCGAGAATTTCCCGTTCATTTGCCAGGATAGCCGATTTCAGCCTCTTCAGGCATTCAATCCTGCCTTTTACCGAAAGAGTCCCTCCTGAACGGAAGAACTCTCTCTGGCCCGATAATATGTCTGCGGTATTCATTTCCGGATTCAGAATGATTTGAAACCTACAGCTTTCCTGACAAGCTCCAGAGTGGCCGATGCGCTTGCCCTCGCCCTTTCCCTGCCGGATGCCACGACTTTGGAGAGGTAGCTGTCATCATTGTAAATGGCATCAATCCTTTCCTTGATAGGGAGGGTGGTCTTGCAGATGTCTGCCGCAAGCTGTTTCTTGAGATCTCCGTATCTGATGCTGCAGTCATTCCATTTTTCCGTGAAATAATCGACTGTTGACTGGTCTGACACAAGTCTGAGAAGGGTGAACAGGTTCGATATCACCTCCGGCATCTGTGAATTTGGCTCTGTCGGACCTGAGTCCGTCACCGCCTTCATCACTTTCTTGGTGATTGTCTTCTCGTCGTCATAGAGATAGATGCCGTTGCCGTTGCTTTTGCCCATCTTCCCGCTTCCGTCCAGGCCAGGTACCTTGACGGCACCTCCCTGGAATACGAGATTCCGAGGCTCCGGGAACACTTCCTCTCCATACATGTTGTTGAATCTGCGTGCATAGACCCTCGCAAGCTCGAGATGCTGCTCCTGGTCCTTGCCTACAGGGACCCATTGTGCCCTGTGTATCAGGATGTCTGATGCCATGAGAACCGGATATGTCAGAAGCCCGGCGTTCACGTTGTCCGGATTCTGCCTTACCTTTTCCTTGAATGTGACCGTCCTCTCAAGCTCCCCGACATACGCTATCATGTTCAGAAGCACGTACAGTTCGCTTATTTCAGGTACGTCACTCTGGATGTATATGGCTGATTTCTCCGGGTCAAGGCCTGCCGCCAGGTATTCCGCAAGTATGGTTTTCACGCTTGCGTGGAAGTCCGCCGGATGCGGATGCGTCGTGAGCGAATGCAGGTCTGCTATGAAGAAGAAACACTTGTACTGGTCCTGTATCTTGACAAAATTCCTCAGTGCTCCGAAATAATTGCCCAGGTGAAGATGCCCGGTGGAGCGTATTCCGCTTAATACCGTATCCATATCAGTCTTTCATGTTTGCCATAGCTTCCCTTATCTTTCCTTCTATTTCTTCGCACAGTTCCACGTTGTCTGTAAGAAGCTGCTTTACGGCTTCGCGTCCCTGTGCAAGCCTGGTGTCATTGTAGCTGAACCAGGAACCGCTTTTCTTGATGATTTCGAATTCTACGCCGAGGTCGATTATTTCTCCGATATGGGAGATGCCTTCCCCGAACACGATGTCGAATTCCGCTTTCTTGAAAGGAGGGGCAAGCTTGTTCTTGACGATTTTCACCCTTGTCCTGTTGCCCAGGGCCTCTTCCCCGTCCTTGATCTGGGTGGTCCTCCTGACATCCACACGTACCGAAGCATAGAACTTGAGCGCGTTGCCTCCAGTGGTGGTCTCCGGATTGCCGAACATCACACCGATCTTGTCCCTCAGCTGGTTTATGAATATGCAGCAGGTGTTGGTCTTGCTGATATTGGCGGTCAGCTTTCTCAATGCCTGGCTCATGAGCCTTGCCTGGAGCCCCATCTTCGAATCGCCCATTTCACCTTCTATTTCCGCTTTCGGCGTGAGTGCCGCTACCGAGTCTATCACGATGATGTCTATAGCCCCTGACCGTATGAGATTGTCCGCGATTTCAAGTGCCTGCTCCCCGTTGTCCGGCTGCGATATGAGCAGGGTCTCAAGGTTTACTCCAAGGTTCTTTGCGTATGTCCTGTCGAATGCATGTTCCGCGTCGATGATGGCCGCTATCCCGCCCTGCTTCTGCGCCTGGGCGATTGCATGTATGGCAAGCGTGGTCTTTCCGCTGGATTCCGGTCCGAAAATTTCAATGACACGGCCTCTCGGATAGCCGCCTATGCCCAATGCATGATCCAGAGCAATGGATCCGCTCGGTATTACTGACACTTCCCATTTTGGCTGGTCTTCCCCCATCTTCATGATCGCGCCTTTCCCGTAATCTTTCTCAATCTTGTCGATGGTCGCCTGCAGGGCCTTAAGCTTCGCTGCATTGACATCGGCAGTTTCCTTTTCAACTTCTTTAGCCATAAATGTCTGTTTTTGTTTTCGTTTTACGTCTGCGGACTTTCCGCATGCGTCTAAACTACAAATGTACGAAAAAGCGGCCTGCGAAACAAATAAAAGTCATCTTGAGGGAATCTTGAGGGCATGGACATCATGGAAAGAATATTTTCCTTTTCTCGTCAATCCTGTTTTTGTACCTTTGCCTGGAGGTTGCAGACGGCAATCCGCCTCATGTCACGGAATTCGGGATTGCTGTCAGACCATCGTCCCGACAACATGCAACGGGGCTTTGTGGCAGAGAACTTAAATGTAAAGAGCACGAAGATCCGATATTAATCAAGATCCAATATTATTATGTTGGCATACACTTATATTTCGAAAGGTGAGTTCAGGCTTGTCAGTAAAGACATGCCGGTGATTCTTGATCCGAGGGACGCGATAGTGAAGGTAACTCTCGGAAGCATATGTACAAGCGATCTTCATATCATGCACGGAAGTGTGCCCAAGGCGGTGCCCGGGATTACTGTCGGTCATGAAATGGTCGGAATAGTGGAGCGGACCGGGGATGCTGTCCGCAGGTTCAGACCCGGCGATAGGGTGGCCGTTAATGTGGAGACATTCTGCGGTGAGTGCTTTTTCTGCAGACACGGATATGTCAACAACTGTACGGACCCGAATGGAGGCTGGGCACTCGGCTGCCGGATAGACGGAGGCCAGGCCGAATATGTCCGCGTACCTTATGCCGATCAGGGCCTTGCCGGGATTCCGGATAAGGTAAGCGATGAACAGGCACTGTTTACGGGAGATATCCTTGCTACAGGATTCTGGGCCGCCAGAATTTCCGAAATCAGGGAAAGTGATACTGTCCTGATCATCGGAGCCGGCCCGACAGGTATATGTACCCTTTTGTGCGCCATGCTCAGACAGCCTGAGCGTATCATCATATGCGAGAAGGATTTGCAGCGATCGGATTTCATCCGGGAACACTATCCGGACGTGCTTGTGACAAGACCGGACGAATGCCTGGAATTCGTCATGAACCATAGCCGACATGGCGGAGCAGATGTGGTAATAGAGGCTGCAGGATCGTCGGAAACGTTCAGGCTGGCATGGGAGTGCGCCCGTCCTAACGCCATTGTGACGATAGTGGCCATGTATGACAGTCCTCAGGTGCTCCCTCTGCCTGAAATGTATGGCAAGAATCTGATTTTCAAGACCGGAGGAGTGGATGGATGTGATTCTGACGAGATTTTGAAGCTGATAGCGGAAGGTCGGATAGATACGACTCCTCTTATTACACATAGATTTCCTCTGGACCGTATTGCAGAAGCGTATGATCTGTTTGAAAATCGGAGAGAGAATGTGATGAAGATAGCCATAACTCCTCCTGTCGTGTGAGTCCGAGTTAGGGTGACTCAAAAGTGACTTTTGGTCACCCTCAAACGTCTTTCTTCGAAACCATTGACGAACAGAGTGCAATTGTGCCTGCACAAATTGCCGAGGTGAGGATATGGAAAAACTTCAGTTTAACCTGAATTCATCCTAACCCCCTGCACCCCCTATTAGGGGGATCTCGCTTCCTCCGGTCGCGGTCCCTTCGGGACTTTT
>CALVDP010000082.1 GCA_944326315.1 uncultured Bacteroidales bacterium | reverse complement strand
GGCTTCGCCGGGGTTTTCCGTGTCGACGACACCAATATACGCATGACGCTTCATGTCGGATTTTCGGAAAACGGCATAGATTGGGACATTGGTCCCGATACCTTGAAATTCGATTGCGGCAATCCTGAAATCGGGCAGTGGGTCTACGGCTATGACCCTCGCGTGTGCCGTATAGATGACAGGTATTATGTGACATGGTGCAACGGCTACCATGGTCCTACCATAGGTGTGGCGTGGACGGATGATTTCCGGACATTCCATCAGCTGGAAAATGCCTTTCTGCCGTACAACCGTAACGGGGTGATGTTCCCGCGGAAAATCAACGGCCGTTTCGCCATGCTCTCGCGTCCGTCTGATACCGGTCATACTCCGTTCGGGGACATATTCTACTCCGAGTCGCCCGACCTTGAATACTGGGGCCGCCACCGTTTCGTGATGGGGCCGTCGGATTTTGATAAAAGTGCATGGCAGTGCTGCAAGATCGGAGCCGGTCCGATTCCAATCGAAACTTCCGAAGGCTGGCTCATGTTCTATCACGGGGTGCACCGCACCTGTCAGGGATACAACTATTCTTTCGGTGCCGCATTGCTTGATCTTGATCAGCCGTGGAAAGTGACAGCCAGGACAGGCCCATATCTGTTACATCCGGAGACCATCTACGAATGCACCGGTGACGTGCCTAATGTCTGCTTTCCGTGCGCGGCTCTTCATGATCCAGTCACGGGACGCATTGCAGTCTACTACGGGTGTGCCGATACGGTAGTAGGCCTTGCCTTCGGCTACATCCCTGAAATCATTGACTTTACCAAACGTAATAGCATCGTATGATACTGTCTGTCGTCCGGAAAAAATTTACCGGAATCCTCGTGCTGATATTTTGCACATCGGTTATGACCCTTGCCGCCGATCCGGTGGATTATGTCGATTCCTTTATAGGAACTACCAATTTCGGGACTACGAATCCCGGTGCGGTATGCCCTAACGGAATGATGTCCGTGTCTCCGTTCAACGTGATGGGGTCTGATCTGAACGTATACGACAAGGACAGCAGGTGGTGGTCGACTCCCTATTGCCATGAAAACAGATACTTCACTGGCTTCAGCCATGTGAATCTCAGCGGTGTAGGCTGTCCGGAACTGGGCTCATTGCTCGTAATGCCGACTGCCGGGCCGCTTCATGTTGACTATCATGTCTACGGCTCGGAATACACGGACGAACGGGCAAGTCCGGGGTATTATTCGAATCTGCTTATGTCATCAGGTATCAGGACGGAGGTCACGGCCACTGCCAGGACTTCAGCTGAACGCTATACCTTCCCTGCAGGACAGGGCAATATCCTGCTGAATCTCGGGGAAGGCCTGACGAACGAGACAGGTGCGATGGTGCGTAAAGTCAGTGACACTGAGATAGAGGGAATGAAACTGCTCGGTACTTTCTGCTACAATCCGCAGGCGGTCTTCCCTATATACTTCGTTCTCCGTGTGAGCAAGACACCGAAGGCAAGCGGCTACTGGAAGAAACAGAGGGCGATGAAAGGCGTGGAAGCCGAATGGACTCCGGATAACGGGAAATACAAGATATACACAGACTACGGACGGGAACTTGCCGGAGATGACATCGGTTACTGGTTCAGTTTCGATACGGAAGAAGGCGAGCAGATAGATGTCCAGATGGGAGTGTCGTTCGTGAGCATTGAGAATGCCCGGGAAAACCTCGATGCGGAACAGGGCGGAGTGTTCGATTTTGAGAAAGTGCGGCGCGAAGCCGAGGCAAAATGGGCGAACGACCTGTCGAGGATAAAGGTCTGCGGCGGTACCGAGGAGCAGAAAACAGTTTTCTACACCGCTCTTTATCATACACTCATACATCCGAATATCCTTAATGACGTGAACGGGGAATATCCCCTTATGGAAAGCGACGGCGTCGGGAAAGTGACTGAAGGCCATGTCAGATATACGGTGTTCTCGTTATGGGACACATACAGGAATCTGCATCAGTTGATGACGCTCCTGTTTCCCGAAAGACAGCTCGACATGGTGCGTTCGATGATTGACATTTACAAGGAATGGGGCTGGATGCCGAAATGGGAGCTTTACGGGCGTGAGACTTTCACGATGGAGGGTGATCCTGCCATCCCGGTCATCACTGATACCTGGCTGAAAGGTTTGAGGGACTTCGATATGGAGACTGTATATGAAGCGTTTGTCAAGTCTGCTACTACACCGGGTGCGGAGAACAGGATGCGTCCTGATATTGATCCGTATATCGAAAGAGGGTATATCCCTTTGGGCGTCTATGCCGCAGACCTTTCCGGAGACAATGCCGTTTCGCATGCCCTTGAATACTATGTCGCGGATTACGCATTGTCGGTATTGGCAGACTCTCTCGGCCACAAGGAAGATGCGGAGAGGTTCAGGAGGGCCTCGCTAGGATACCGACATTATTATTGTCCCGAATACGGGACGCTCAGGCCTCTGATGGCTGACGGCTCGTTCTATTCACCTTTTGATCCGCGTCAGGGGGAGAATTTCGAGACGGCCCCTGGGTTCCATGAGGGCAGCGCCTGGAATTATACATTCTATGTTCCTCATGACGTGAAAGGGCTTGCCGGACTGATGGGCGGAAAAAGGAAATTCGTTGAAAAACTACAGATGGTTTTCGATGAAGGCCTCTATGACCCGGCGAATGAGCCGGATATAGCGTATCCGTATCTTTTCAGTTATTTCCCTGGAGAGGAATGGAGAACGCAGAAGACAGTAAGGGAATTGTTGGAGAAATATTACAGGGCCGCTCCGGACGGGATTCCGGGCAATGACGATACCGGCACGATGTCAGCCTGGGCGGTGTTCTCGATGATGGGGTTTTACCCGGACTGTCCCGGGAATCCGTCCTATACCCTGACTGTTCCCGCATTCGACAGAGTGGAGATAGAACTCGAACCGGATTATGCCGGTGGCCATGACATTCTGGTGATAGAAAATAGGGTTAGAGACGGATATTCATCGAGGGTCAAGGCCGGAGAGAAATACATTAAGGGTTTCCGAATCTCACACTCGGATTTGCTTGAAGCCGGAACGGTAATTTTTGAAAAATGATGTGAATATGAATCATAAATTATTGATATTGGTCGCAGGAGCGGCAATGCTGTCTGCCTGTAGCGATGCCGGAAATGACCGGTTTTCGCAGTTCGTCGATCCGAAAATCGGTACCGGTGGTCACGGCCATGTCTTTGTCGGGGCCAATGTGCCTTTCGGCATGGTCCAGCTCGGACCAACCAGCATCCCGGAGGAGTGGGACTGGACTTCCGGCTACCATGAGAACGATTCGACAGTGATAGGATTTTCTCATACTCATTTGAGCGGGACAGGCATCGGAGACTTGTTTGACATTACGGTAATGCCTATAACAGGAGATGTTACGTATGCAAGAGGAACAGAGGACGACTTGCAGTCAGGCCTGTGGTCATACGCGGACAGGACGAAGGAAATCAGCCGTCCTGGATATTACAGCGTCCCTCTTCTCCGTTATGACATCACTGCGGAGCTTACGGCTACGGCAAGGGTCGGATTCCACAGATATACTTTCCCTCAGGCCGACGATGCAGCCATAGTTTTCGATCTGGAGAACGGCGGTTGCTGGGACGAGCCTGTAAAGACGGAGATGACAGCGGTCGGAAACAACCGCATCGAGGGATGCCGCTGGTCGAAAGGCTGGGCCGGAGACCAGAGAGTGTATTTTGTGGCGGAATTCTCGAAGCCGTTCGACAGTTTTACCTTACATGGGAAAGACGACATGTACGGACGGGCTTCCTTCAGCATGGAAAAAGACGAAGCGGTTCTTCTGAAAGTGGCTCTGTCGCCTGTCAGCATAGAAGGGGCGAGGAAGAATCTGTCTGCGGAACTTCCGGGCTGGGATTTCGATGCCACTGCTCAGGCGGCAGACAAGGCATGGAACGACGAACTGTCCAAAATCGTAGTAGAGACCGAAGACGAATCGGCGAAAAAGGTTTTCTATACGGCTCTGTACCATACGATGATTGCTCCGTCTCTTTTCTGTGATGCGGACGGAAGCTATTACGGAGCTGATCACCAGATACATGAAGCAGGAGATTTCACGAACTATACTACATTTTCCCTCTGGGACACTTACCGTGCGGCGATGCCTCTGATGACTATAATCCATCAGGAGAAGATGCCGGACATGATAAACACGATGCTGAAAATATATCAGCATCAGGGCAAACTTCCGGTATGGCATCTGTGGGGTTGCGAGACAGACTGTATGGTCGGAAATCCCGGCATCATGCCTGTAGCCGATGCAGTGATAAAGGGATTCGGAGGTTTCGACCATGACCTTGCGTTTGAAGCCATGAAGAATTCGGCAATGCGTCCTGACCGTGGGCAGGATCTGCGTATGGAATACGGCTATATTCCTTGTGACAAGATGCTTGAATCGGTAGCATACGATATGGAATATGCCATAGCAGATGCCTCCGTAGCAGCGGCGGCCGAAGTTCTTGGCTATGACGAGGATCATGAATATTTCCTGGACAGAAGCAGGTCATACCGCCGTTATTTTGACCCGATAAAGGACTTCATGAGAGGCAGGGACAGCCGCGGACATTTCAGGACACCGTTTGATCCGTTTTCATCGGAACACAGGGCGGATGACTATTGCGAGGGCAACGCCTGGCAGTATACATGGCTCGTTCCGCATGACCTGAACGGGCTTATGGCATGTTTCGGCTCGAAGGATGTCTTTTTCAGGAAACTCGATTCACTGTTTGTCGCAGAACCGAAAATTGCAGGATCCAATTCGTCACCGGACATATCCGGCCTTATCGGCCAATATGCCCACGGCAATGAGCCGAGCCATCACATCCTTTACTTCTATACTATGGCCGGCCAGCCGTGGAAGACTGCAGAGAAAGTCCGTCAGGTGCTGACGGAACTCTATCACGATGCTCCGGACGGACTGTCGGGGAATGAAGATGTGGGCCAGATGTCCGCATGGTACATTCTTTCATCATTGGGCTTCTATCAGGCTGACATGACAAGACCGTACTTCTGGTTCGGGACACCGCTTTTCGACAAAGCTGGAATCAAGGTTCCAGGCGGAATCTTTACTGTCAAGGCAGTCGGCAACAGTTCCGAAAATATCTATATCCAGAGCGTAACCCTGAACGGACAGCCGTATACGAAGCCTTATATTGAGTTCAAGGATATTGTGGCAGGCAACGTGCTGGAATTCAGAATGGGACCGGATCCGAAGATCTGGTATTGTCCGGAGGATTTCTGTCAGGCCAGCTTCCTTACAGGGACCGAGACCGGCTACGGAGTTTCACAGGATGCAGGAGGCAGGCTGATTCCGCAAAGGCCGGCACCGGAAGACCGTCTGTTTACCTCTGAGGTGATCGAAGCCGAAATAGAACGTGTCTCTTCGATGCTGACGAATCCGAGACTTGCATGGATGTTCTCGAACTGCTTTCCGAATACGCTCGATACCACGGTTCATTACGGTGAAGACTTGGACGGGAATCCGGACACTTTCGTATATACCGGGGATATTCCGGCAATGTGGATGAGGGATTCGGGGGCGCAGGTGTGGCCATACGTACAGTTTGCTGACAGAGATCCGGCTCTGGCTAAAATGATAGCCGGAGTAATCCGGAGGCAGATGAAGTGCATCTGCATCGATCCGTATGCAAATGCCTTCAACGTGGAGCCGGTAGGGGCTGCGAACCGCACAGACTGGCCGGAGGCGGATCCTTATGTCTTCGAGCGGAAATGGGAACTGGATTCCCATTGTTATCCTGTCCGGCTGGCGTATGAGTATTGGAAGAAGACCGGGGATACGTCCGTATTCGACAGTACGTGGGAAGAGGCAGTCGGAAAAATGTTGCAGGTGATGCGGGAACAGCAGCGGCGCTACGGTTACGGAGAGTACAGGTTTCTGAGGGTGACCGACAGGCAGCTTGATACGAAATGCGTTGTCGGGAACGGCAATCCTGCCCGCTATACGGGACTGATAGCTTCTTCGTTCCGCCCTTCGGACGACGCGACTACCTTCGAGTTTCTGGTGCCGTCCAATTTCATGGCCGTAAGTTCGCTGCGCAAGGCTTCTGAAATACTTTCCGAGGTATGCGGAAACGATATCATGGCACAGGAATGTCTTGACCTGGCCTCGGAGGTGGAGACAGGACTGAAGGAATATGCTGTTTATGATCATCCGGAATACGGACAGATATATGCTTTCGAAGTGGACGGTTACGGAAACAAGTATCTTATGGATGACGCCAATGTCCCTTCACTGCTTGCCATGGCATATCTTGATGAATCCCTTGCCGACGACCCTGTCTACATCAATACGAGGCGTTACGTCTGGAGCGGGGACAATCCGTATTTCTTCCGCGGCATGGCCGGTGAGGGTATAGGCGGTCCGCACATAGGCGTGGAAGTCATCTGGCCGATGAGCATCATGATGAAGGCCTTTACTTCGGATGACGATGCGGAGATACAGGACTGCATCCGTCAGCTGATGATAACCGATGCCGGAAAAGGGTTCATGCACGAGTCATTTCACAAGGATGACGCCTCCGTTTTCACACGCGAATGGTTTGCATGGCAGAATACTCTCTTCGGAGAACTGATCCTGAAAATAGTTAATGAAGGGAAAGTGGAATTGTTAAATGAAATAATATGAAGTTCAGTATTGCTATGATGCTGGCGGTGATGACCGCCTGCACCTCACAGATATCAGAGAATCTGGAGACGACTCCTGCAGACCATGTGACTACCCTGATGGGGACGCTGTCGGAGTATGCACTTTCGACAGGGAATACATATCCCGCCACGGCCCTGCCATGGGGGATGAATTTCTGGACTCCGCAGACCGGAAAAATGGGCGATGGATGGACATACCGTTATGATGCACATCAGATCTGCGGCTTCAAGCAGACTCACCAGCCTTCTCCGTGGATCAACGATTACGGGCAGTTCGTCGTGATGCCTGTCAGGGAT
>CALVDP010000081.1 GCA_944326315.1 uncultured Bacteroidales bacterium | reverse complement strand
CGCTCGGTGTCTACCATATACAACTACCGCGTAAAGATGAGGAATGCCGCACTTTCAGACCGTGAAGAGTTCGAAAAACAGATAATGCACATAGGAAGACTGGCATAAACCACTACTATTTCCTGAAATTTTTCCAAAATTCAAATTGCTAACATTCAATAAATTACACTCTCCGAAACAAGCACGACCCACTACTAAATCGGTACCATCGCTTTGAAACCATTTCAAAGCGGACTTACTTTGTTTATGGAAGTCGGCCGACAAGATAACCACTCGGCCCGTAACATTAAAACTAAACAAATGAAACATTTGCTACCGATTTTATGTGTAGCTGCTATGTTTTTGTCGGATATAGCAGCCTTTGCGCAGAACGGAACCGTAAGCGGTACTGTACTGGACAATTCAGGAGTGCCCATTATCGGCGCTGCCGTGATTGATATCCGGAACCGCGACTCCGGTGCCATTACCGATATTGACGGCAATTTCTCCATTCAGGCCAATATCGGAACCTCTCTTGAGATTTCATATCTCGGATTCAAGACCATGACAGTTCCCGTAACGTCATTCGCCCCGCTTTCAATAACCATGGAAGCGGACAGTGAATTTCTGGACGAAGTAGTAGTCATAGGATACGGCACTGTCAGGAAACGCGATCTTACAGGTGCCGTATCATCCGTTTCGGACCGGGACATTAAAGATGCGCCTGTCACCAATGTAGGCCAGGCCCTGCAGGGGAAAGTGTCAGGTGTATACATAGTGGATGCCGCAAGGCCTGGAGACAACGTATCCATCAAGATACGTGGATTGGGAACGATAAATGACAGCGACCCTCTTGTCGTCATAGACGGAGTGCCCACCGATCTCGGGCTATCCTCTCTGAACACGGCAGACATAGAAAGAATCGATGTCCTGAAAGATGCTTCAGCCACTGCAATCTACGGTTCCAGAGGTGCCAATGGCGTAGTCATGGTAACCACCCGAAAGGGAAAGACCGGAGATGGCAAACTGAACGTATCCGCAAATTGGGCCATGCAGAATGTTGCATATACGCCAGAGATGCTGAACGCGGCAGAATATGCGGCATATTCCAACGACATGCTGTCTGCAGCAGGGCTTGCGACCAATCCGGAATGGAGCAGGCCCGCATCACTCGGCGAAGGGACATACTGGCTTGATGAAATGTTCCAGACCGGATTCATGCAAAGCTACACGGTAAGCTATTCCGGAGGGAATGACAAGGCTCATTACTATGTGTCAGGAGGTTTCACGGACCAGAAAGGTACTGTCAAGACTATCGGCTACCAGAGGTTCACTTTCCAGAACAACAATGACGCCCAAGTGCTGAAATGGCTGAAATTCTCAAACAATATCACCTTCTCTACAGATGTCAAGACAGGAGGTTCCTACTCCATAACAGATGCCATGAATGCCCTGCCTACCCAGCCCCTGAAGAACGACGACGGAACATGGAGCGGCCCTGAGGGGAATTCCTACTGGTACGGAGATGTCAGGAATCCTGTCGGTTCCCTGTACACAAACGAGAACAAGACAAACGGATATAATTTCCTTGCCAATATATCCGCAGAAATCACGTTTGTCAAATGGCTGAAATTCAAAAGCACGTTCGGCTATGATGCCAAACTGTGGTTCAATGACAACATGACGTACGCATACGACTACAAGCCGACTCCTGTAGAGGAGACGACCAGATACCAGGACTCAAACAAGGCATTCACTTATCTCTGGGACAATTATCTGACTTTCGATCACACGTTCAAGGAAAAACATTACCTGAACATAATGGCCGGAACATCTGCACAATGGAACAGGAATTCAGCTTTCAACGCCACCAAAGGAGGTTTCCTTTTCGACAGCGTACATGAATTCGACAATGGTACCGACATAAAGGATCTCGGAGGTTCCGCAGGAGACTGGGCGATGTTCTCATTCATGGCCAGGGCCAATTATTCATACGATGACAGATATCTCATCACCGCGACATTCCGTCGTGACGGCTCATCCAAATTCGGACCGAAGCACAGATGGGGTAATTTCCCTTCCGCATCGGCAGCATGGAGGATATCGAGAGAACCGTGGTTTCCCGGGAACGGATTCTTCATCAATGATCTGAAATTGCGTGCAGGATACGGAATAACAGGAAACGACAAAATCGGATCCTATGCCTATATCCAGACATACAACACCGGAGCCTATATTTTCGGCGATGATGTGGTGACCACCCTGCTGGCCGAGACAATGGCGAATCCGGCCATTCACTGGGAGGAAGTCCGTCAAGGCAATATCGGAATCGACCTCGGCCTGTGGAACTCACGTCTGACATTGTCAGTCGACGGATACATAAAGAACACAGCCGACATGCTTGTGAAAGCCGCTATCCCTATCACTTCAGGGTATGAAGACACTTCCACGACATACACCAATGCCGGCAAAGTCAGCAACAAGGGAGCTGAACTTACGATTAATTCAGTAAACTTCGACAGCAGTACCGGCGGTTTCAGATGGGAAACATCCGTGACGGCGACTTACAACAGCAACCGGATTGTCAGTCTCAACAGCGACACTCCGCTTTATCAGAACGAAAATGCCGGTGCATACATCACAATGCAGAAAAACGGACTTCCGATAAACGTATTCTACGGATACGTGACTGACGGACTGTTCCAGACCCGGGAAGAAGTGGATGCACATGCATTTCAGGAAGCGGGTACAGCACCTGGGGACATAAGATTCAAAGACCTCAACAACGACGGCGTGATAAACGAAGATGACCGGACCGTAATAGGAGATCCGAATCCGGACTGGCTCTTCTCTATGATAAATACATTCTCATACAAAGGTTTCGACCTCTCCATATACCTGCAGGGAGTAGCCGGCAACGACATCTTCAATGCCAACAGCATTTCCAATGAAGGCATGTCGTCCGCCCATAACCAGACTGCGTCTGTAAAATACCGCTGGGTAGGTTACGGGACAAGCACGGTGATGCCGCGCGCGGTCTATGGAGACCCTAACCACAACGCCAGGATTTCCGACAGGTTCGTTGAAGACGGAGCATACCTCCGCCTGAAAAACATCACTCTGAGTTATACTTTCCCTTCTCGCTGGCTGCAGAAAATATCCATGGAAAGCGCCAGGATTTTCCTGTCCTGCGAAAATGTGGTGACATTGACGAAATATTCAGGCTTTGACCCTGAAGTCGGCATCAACGGTATCGACGGAAACCGTTATCCAGTTTCAAGGACATTGAGCCTCGGTATCAATTTCAACTTTTAAAAAGGCCTGAACATGAAAAGCATTAGAAATATGATAATCGCCGCAGTTGCGGCCGTATCCGTGTCCTGCTCGGATTTTCTGGACAGTTTCCCTCCTTATGCAGTGGATATAAACGTCTCTGTGACAGATTCCGTGGCAATAGCGCTGACTAACGGATGTTATGTTCCGCTCCAGTCTTCAAATCTTTACAACCAGAGGATATGGTCACTGGACATCATTGCCGGGAACTCGGAAGTGGGAGCAGGCGGAGGTGAAGACGGCATCGAGACTGTCCAGTGCGCCAATTTCGCCGCCGATGCATCGAACGCATTCGCCCTCTACATCTGGAGATCCCCATGGGTCGGGATCGGACAGTGCAATACCGTCATCCAGTCCATCAGCGGGGAAGGAAACCAGACATCCGAAGCCGTAGGCACACGCTGCCTGGGAGAAGCCTATTTCCTCAGGGCGCATTACTACTATATACTGGTACGTCTTTTCGGCGGAGTACCGCTCATTCTTGAACCCCATGAAGCAGATGACGACACAGATTCGGAAAGGGCATCCGCAGACGCATGCTACGAACGGATCATAAAGGACTGCCGGCAAGCCGTCAGCCTTCTCCCTGAAAAGAGATCCTACAGCGGAGCGGATTACAACAGGGCAAGCCGTGATGCAGCACTGTGCATGCTTGCCGATATTCTTCTGACCTATCATCCAGAAGAACACTATGCTGAAGTTGTAAGCATTTGCGAACAAATAGAAAGTCTCGGCTATGATTTGAGCGAATGTGCTTATGAAGACAATTTCGGCATGAGGGCACAGAACAGTCAGGAAGCCTTGTTTACGGTTGGCTATTCAGGTGACACGCAGTATGATTTCTGGGGAGGTGACAATCAATCGTCATGGCTTTCGGTATTCATGGGCCCGAGAAATTCCGGTATGGTCGGCGGTGGCGGATACGGCTAGAATCTTCCGACAGAAGAGTTCATGAGCCAGTGGGAAGACGGCGATTTGAGAAAGGATGTCACGGTATTCTACGACGGTTGTCCTGCTTTCGACAATATCGCCTATGACGATTCGTGGTCAAACACCGGATACAATGTCCGCAAATTCCTTGTCACGAAAGCAGACTCTCCCGATTACAATACAAGTTCGGCAGACTTTGTCGTATACCGCTACGCCGATGTACTTCTGAAAAAGGCCGAAGCCCTGAACGGACAGGGACTCACGGAAGAAGCCTGCCTCCCTTTGAATATCGTAAGACAGCGTGCCGGCCTTCCTGACATAGAAACACTGCTTCCGTCCGGTATCGAGCTGGATTCCGAAGAAGGACAGAATTGGATGAAAGAAAAAATTATTCATGAGCGCAGGATGGAGCTTGCATTCGAAGGCCACAGATGGTTTGATATGGTCAGGATTGACGGAGGTGATTATGCACTTGAATTTCTGGGAAGTATCGGAAAGAATGTTGAGCGGAACAGGCTGCTGTTCCCTATTCCTCTGACAGAAATGGACTCCAACAACCTTATGACTCAGAATCCAGGATATTAATCCTTTAGAAGACATGACATTAACTGAAAAAGAATGGGAAAAATGAAAATATATGACAAGATAGCATCTCTGCTTGCAGCCATGGTCTGCCTTGCATCCTGCGGTATAGACATCGAGGAATACAAGGTTGGAGATCCGGATTCAGGAGAAGAACTCGTACTGACATCTTCTGCGGAAGAGGCTATTGTGCTGAATGAACGGGACAGCAACGATACCGCCCTCGGACTGACATGGACGACCGGCAGCAATTTCGGAACAGGCAATGCCATATCATACGCGCTGTCGATATTCAAGGATGGAGAAGACCAGACCGAGACATGGTCGGAGTCTCTCGGCAGGCGAATCTACAGCAGAGACATCAGCGTGGAAGAACTCAACGGCATTCTTACGGAATATCTGGGTGCAGTTCCGGGAGAACAGGCCGACTATACAGTAAGGATAACGGCTGCAGTTGCCGACCATCCTGAGATGGAACAATATTCCGAAATTTCCGTTACTGTCACCGCATACAGTCCGGCACCGGAAGTTCTCTACATAATAGGCGACATGACTGACGGCGGGTGGACAGTGTCTGCAGCTACTGCCATGGAGCGTATATCAGGCGGGGTCTTTTCTTTTGAATGCATGGCTGAAGCCGGTGACGAATTCCGCTTCATAAGATCTGCCGGATCAGAATGGCCGGCCTATATTCCTGCCGGCGGAGACGGGAACACTCTTGAATTCTGCCCGGAAGAACCTGCAGCCGGGACTGAAATCAATTTCTCCATAAGCGAAACGTCTCAGTACCTCATTACGGCGAATCTTCTGGACATGACCGTCACCCTGGAAGACACGATGACCGGAACATTATATCTCATAGGAGACGCCACACCTGGAGGATGGGATCTGTCGGAACTTACCGAAATGGAGATGACCGGCAAGGGCCAATTCAGCTGGACAGGCACACTTACTGCTGATGGAGAAGGGTTCAAATTCGTAACCTCGCGAAATTTCTGGCCAGGCTATGTCAAGGCATCCGATGATCCGGATGACATGACTCTCAGATATTCCGAAACAGAACTTTCAGGAGAAGATGACAGGAAATTCCGGATAAGCGAAACAGCCACCTATAAAATAGACGTAAACCTCCTGACCCTTGCCGTAAATATCACAAAAGAAGGAGAAGCGGTATTCAACACCCTTTTCATGATAGGGGATGCGACCCCTGGAGGATGGACCATAGAGGCCGCTACGGAAATGGAGATGACATCAGACGGCGTATACACATGGAGCGGTGTTCTGAACAGCGGTTCACTCAGATTCGTCGTGACAGATACTGCATTCCAGCCAGGATACTGGAAAGCGAATGACGACCCTGCCGACATGACCATGGTCTATTCCGAGACAGGGCTTTCCGGAAACGAAGACAGATCATTCAACATAACCGAAGATGGAGAATACACCGTAACCGCCGATACGAAGTCCCTTACGTTATCCATCGTCAGGACAGGAGACGTTCCGGAAACAACGGAACCGTTCACATCATTGTGGATAATCGGCACGGCCTCTCCTGCCGACAACGGCTGGTCTCTGGACGACGCCGAAAACAATGACGCGGTCACGCTGAAACCTTCCGCCGATGATCCATATACATTCACCTGGACAGGTGACCTGAAATCAGGAGAACTGAAATTCAGCTGTGACCTGCAGAGGGACTGGAGGGGCAAATGGTATATGCCGGAAGAGGACAAAAAAGTGTTGGATAAATCAGGCACGGAAAAGATCCGGCTGATTGACGCTTCGGCGTCCGGAGCAGTCGACTGGAAATGGAATGTCACTGCCGGGAACTATACCATAAGTATCAATCAGCTTGCTGAAACCATGACGGTAACCAGAAACTAATGAGATATGAATAAAATGTTTTTATATATGATAGCAGCAGGCATGATACTTTCGTCTTCATGCCAGAAAGAATTGGGATACACCGGATTTGTGGATCAGGATGCCGCTGCCGATGCAACCATAAGCCTCAGTACGGACAAGGCAGTATACAATGGAGGCGAGACTGTCACTTTCACAGCCAGTTCAATGCCTTCGGGAGCCATTTACGTAAGATACAAACACCTCGGACAGCAGCTCGGTGACGAACAGGCCCTTGCAGGACCGACATGGACATGGGACACCCCGGTGGAAGACTATAAGGGATACATGGCGGAAATCTACCAGAAAAGCGCTTCCGGAGAAACAGTCCTGGCAACAATAGCCATAGATGTTTCAAGCGACTGGAGCAAATTCCCGAGATATGGTTTCCTCGCCACATTCAATGAAATGAGCCAGGAATCATCTGAAGATGTGATAGCCGGGCTGAACAGACTGCACATAAA
>CALVDP010000080.1 GCA_944326315.1 uncultured Bacteroidales bacterium | reverse complement strand
TTTTGACCCAGCCTCCTTACGCCGGACTTCGTCCTCTATAGAGGTAATTCTATGAAATTCATTCCATTCATTTCATCAAATTCACGTTAAATATGTTTTATTCGATCTATTCAAGCGATACTGTCGGAAGAGCTGTGTCGCGGATGCAGCGGACGGCATATCCACGAGCTCTTGACTGAGGTGCTGTTGAAAGCAGAGCATCGCGCACATGTACTCGTCTGGCTGCTGTCACATCAGAAGCTGTGGTATTACACCATAATCCTACTGCGCTTCCGGCATCTGACATAAGTCCTGTAGGTCCGGCATTATTGCTAAAACCTGCCGCCGGCAAATGCAATACACTAGATGCCAAAGTATTAAGAGCCCCAGAAACAGTTACACTTCCGTTTGCAGGTAAAGCATCAAGTCCAAGAATCCCACCTATCATGCTATAAAGTTCGTCAGAAGTCGGCACTCTATATCCCAGTGGGCATGGGTTATTTTCCTGCATTGCATCGTCAAGAGGAGCTGCATAGCCAGTGTCGATACCGCCATGCCTGTGTCCTCCTCCCCAAAGGCCGTCTACCTCGGAATTCGCGTCATCAGCCCAGTCATCATCTGTCAAGATAAAAGCGTTTCCGGCATTTGACCTATCAGCCGCCAATTCAGAAGTAGTTCCATAAATTCTACGGTTTGCATAAGTTCCGGATGTCCAGTTCAACTGCTCATGTCCGTCAGCTTTCCTTGACCATTGGAAACTTGAGCCGTATGCCTGATAGTCATTATATGCCGTAGCGACCTGCGAAGCACCGAGATTCCTGTCCAGCCAGGTCTGCACTACCGGCTGTCCGTCAGCTCCCGTCACTTCTATGTTCACAGGAAGATACACCTTATTGTAATATTCGTCACCGTTGCCGTAGTTCAGATCCTTCACGCCGTTTACAGTGACCGTACACTCGGCCACGGCCCCGCTTTCATCAGTCACGGTTACGACAGCCTTTCCATGCCCTACCGGAGTCAGGGCTCCGTTGTCCACTGTTACCACATATTTGTCGGAAGTAGCCCAAACAAGCCCTGTGCCCGATCCCGTGACATGCAATGTCACCTGCTCGGGATCCGGGTTTTCCATGAAGTCGTATGCTACCGAACTGCGGTCAAGTGTGATTGTACTGACTGAAGCTATATCCACTGAAGTACGGTTGACTGTACCTGCCGCAAAGGTCCTTTCCTTGGTCATTTCCTTTCTGAAAAGCATTCTGCTTCCGTTTGCGGTGACATATACATTGACCGCATCGCCTGCAGCAAGCGTGAACGGAGCCACGGTAATATAGAACTTACGGGATTCTCCCTGGGCGACAGTCACATCCGTGATGTCAAGCGAAGCTTCCTCCGATACCCTGTCTGTACCTGCGGCAACAAGGGCTCCAGTCTGCGGGTTGATCTGGAATTCGCCGGAGAGATAACAGCCTGCAGTAGTCGTAAGATCAATATCCGTAATGGCCAGATCAGCCGAAGCCGAATTCGACACAGTCACCTCGACAAGAGATGCTGCATGGTGCATTTCTATATGGCTCCACCCCTCCTCGGAAGAAATTTCGGCATATCCGTAGAGCGGGGCATCTACATTTGAGCCAGGATTATCTCCGGTCTGCTTCTGGGCCTGTCCTGCAGCCGAGCCGATTGTGACCGCACCATCCGTATTGCCGTCCACTATAGAGCCGAGAGCCTCCGAATAAGGATATATGACACTAAGGGCTTCCATCGTTTCCGTCATGACAAAATTGTCTGACCCGAATACATTGTCACCGGCATCCTGTACTTTGGAGAACATATACCCGGTATAGATGCCGCCGTCCGATACTATGACGGAAAGGGCGTCATCGGCATCCCAAGCCACCTTGTACCCGGCAGGATCGAATGTGGTCCTGGTAGTTGTTATTTCAGCCGTAAGCCTGAATGTATCTTTTGAAACGGCGTTGTTTTCCTCCAGGTCTGTCACTGAGCATCCTGCTATCGCAAGCACTGCCGCAGCCATTGATATCAAATTCCTTTTCATATCCGTCTGTCAGTTAAAAGTCAAAGCCCTCTATGTAGTCCGGAGCATAGAATATGTCTGATGTGGCAAATCCACTTTCTGCAGATACCTGCACAATCGAAATTTCAGGTGCCATGTAGACAATGGCCTCATTTGAAGTGTTCTGTTTCATAATATCATAGTTATTAATCAGTATTCCACTGTGGTCGGCACAAATTTATCCATTTCGGTTTTCCCTGTTGTCCTGTGCAGGAAATAATTTGGAAAATCCCGTTTCGGGAACGGTTGTTTTTTTCGCAACCGTTCCCGAAATATTGTAAGAAAAAGAAATAGCCAGCCTGATCTATCTTACGATAGACGACAGGAAAAAGGCCAAGGACAAGAAAAAGATGTCCTGAAAGGACTAAAGGAGCGGGCTCTTGTCAGGGTCCGACGAACCGCGGATATTCAGGGATGCATTCAGCACCTTCTTGACAGACTTGCTGTCGGGATTCTCTATCTTGTCAAGGAGAAGCCGCGCCGCAGTCTTGCCTATCTCTTCAAGCGGCTGGGCCACGGAAGACAAGGCCGGTACTGTGACAAGGGCTGACTGGGACTCTGAAAATCCCATCACAGAGACCTGCTGGGGAACACGTATCCCGCTTATGAGCAATGACCTCATCGCTCCGATGGCAAGCTGGTCATTGAAACAGAACAATGCATCAGGGACAAAACCCCTGTCTATAAGGGCGGACATCTGACTGAAACCTTCCTCCTTGGTGAAGCCCCTGGCAGGCACCACAAGCGAAGGGTCCGTGTTCAGGCGGTGCTTGGCCATGGCATCGGCATATCCCCTGTATCTGGCATTCGACAGGTCCACATTCATCGGACCCCGGAAATGTGCCACACGCGGTGCCGCCTGGCCGAGCCTCTGCCTCGTGTATATCAGGTGTTCCGTAGCGAAGAACGCCCATTTGTAATCATCGATGGTCACGCTTGATGCATCTATCGCGCTGTCTGTACGGTTGAAGAAGACAAGCGGAATACCCTTCCTCACAAGCTCCTCATAATATGCGGTATTCTTTCCCTTGACAGCCACGGAGATAAGAATACCTTCCACCATATTGTCCTCCAGAAGTTTCAGATTCCTTCTTTCCACTTCCCAGGATTCGTCACATTGTGTAATAAGCACCCTGTATCCCTCCTGCTCAAAGACATTCTGTATCTGGATTATGATTCTCGGGAAAAATGAATTGACGAACTCGGGCACGACAACACCGACAGTACGTGTGCGGCTCTTGGTAAGGTTGCGGGCCATATAGTTCGGCTTGTAGCGCATGGCCGCCGCCATGTCCTGGACCGCTTTCCTCGTCTTCTGGCTGACGCCTTCATGTCCGGCAAGAGCTCTCGAAACCGTAGACTTGGATATGCCAAGCTCCCTGGCTATGTCAATTATTGTCGGATTGTGTCTCATGGCATGTTTGCTTTACAGGAAAAACACCGGAGACGGACACGCTCTCGGAAGACAGCGCAGCTGAATGCTTCCTCCCGGAATCCCTGCTTCTTCAAGAGCCGCGGACGAAGCCCTGTGTGCAAGCTCCGGAGTATTGTTGTTCTCGCTCAGATGGCACAGGAAGATATTCTTCAGACCCGGATGGCAGATGCGTTTCAGCGCAGAAGCGCACTGGTCGTTGCTCAGATGGCCGCTGCCCTGTATTATCCTCATCTTGAGGTCATAAGTGTACGGTCCGGACATAAGCATGTCCATATCGTAATTTGATTCAATGACCAGCGTACCGGCCTGTGAAGCGTAGGCAAGCACTTCATCCGTGATACGTCCAATGTCCGTGACTATCACGAACCTGTGTCCGTCGATCTCTATCGAGTACCCCACTGTCTGCACGGCATCGTGCGGGACTTCGAAACTCCTTACAGTGATCCCGTCCAGAGACACCGCCTCACCGTCGGGAATGTCATTCCTGTAAGGTCCGATGACGGAAGATGTGAAAGAATGCCTTGACAGGGCATCCCCTATTGTCCTTGTCGTGTACACAGGCTTGTGGAGCCTCTTGCAAAACGTCCCGAGGAACTTGATATGGTCGAGATGGGTATGAGTGACAAGCACGCCATAGATTGTGTTGACATCAATACTGTTGTCCCTGAACTCCTTCATCAGTCTCTTCAGGCTGACGCCGGCATCTATCAGCACACCGTGTGACTCCGTACCGAGGTAATAGCAGTTGCCGCAACTGCCGCTGGACAGACTAAAGAACCTCAACATATCTCCCCTGCTCCTCCATCAGTTTTCATCTTCACAATATTTGTTTATGACACTATAGGCATCAGAAACGCCCAGTTCTCCTGCCCTCGACAGATCAATGCATCCCTTCTCCCTGTCCTTCAGGTAGATGAGTACAAGCCCCCTGTTGAAATAGGCATCCCCCATATACGGATAAAGCTCTATAGCTTTCGTATAGCTTTCTATCGAATTGATATGGTCGGCTGACAGACAGTACAGGTTCCCGAGGTTGAAATGGAAATAAGGGATGTCAGGGACTATGGCTACGGCTGCCTTCATGTCATTGACAGCCTCGGTATAATCATACTGATGGGTAATCTGGTCTGCCACCCTTGCCCTGGTATTTCCGGAATCATCCATTGTCAGCACCTGGACATTGCTCTCGATAGATGATATGAACTCTATCATCTGAGCCCTCAGCACCGCCCTGTTCATGTAGTAGAACGACTTGTAATATTTCCCGAGACCGTTGTCGTCCGCCGTCTCCACCGCCTTGTCATAATAGCCCAATGCGGAATTATACTGTCTGTTGTCCGTCTCGTACAAGGCTTTTCCGAAGCTGTTCATCGCCCCGTCTTCCCGTGAACCGTACAGGACCGCCTCAGCCTGAGACAGTATCCCCGGATCCGAGGCAAGGGTGTCGGATGCCGAAAGCACCATGCCTACGGGAGAGTCAGACATGAATCTTGACAGCAGCGGATTCTCATATTTGTGCTCAAGCGCATACTGGACATCAGGCTTCCTGTCAGCAAGCACAAATCTGTAGAGTGGTCTCAGCCTTACATCTATATCCCTGTGCTGAAGGAGCTCGTCATTGAAATCCTTCTGCGCGAAATCCGCATCCAGAGCCAGAAGGGCATTGTATTTCCTCGTGGTGTCGGCAAATGAAGCCTCTCCGGAATCCGTTTTCTGCCTGTATTCACGCACCTTCTCCCGGGCCGTCTCGTAATCCTGTTTCGATGAAGCATAGTCCCCTAGCATGTTCTTGACATAAGCCCTGTTCATATATGCCTTGGCAAAATCAGGATACAGGCTTATCGCACGGTCATAGTCTTCAAGAGCGTCACGGTATCTTCCGAGCTCTATGAATATCGACGCCCTGTTGAAATAGGCAAGCACGTTTTCCGGATTTATGTTCAGCACCCGGTCCATATCGGATAGCGCCGCCTCATACTCCCCTACCTGGGCATTGATAAGCCCGCGGTTATACAGGGTAAGCGCATTGCCGGGCTCGTCCCTCAACACCCTGTTGAGATCAGACATGGCACTGATATAGTCCTTTGTCTCATAATACATTATGGCCCTGTTGAAATAGGCGAAAGTATTGGATGTATCAAGGTCGATCGCACGGTCAAGGTCCGCAATCGCCTTGCTGTAGTCCTGTCTGGAAGCATAGACCCTTCCCCGCCGTATATATCCTTCCGGATCGAAACGGTCCAGCTTGATGGCCTTGTTGTAGTCGTCAAGGGCCCTGGTAGTGTCTTTCAGGAAAAGGTAGCAAGCCCCCCTGTTCAGATACGCCGACGGATCCTTGGGCTCCTTCCTGATGTAACGGTTGAAGTCGGAGACGGCATTGTCGAACTGCTGCGAGAGGAAATACGTGACCCCGCGGCTGAAATACAGTCCCACAAAGCCCGGGCGCAAGCCTATTGCCCTCTCATAGTCCTTCAGGGCCTCCTCGTACCTGCCCGCCCTGCTCAATGTTATGGCACGGTAATGATAGCCGGACGTGAATACAGGGTTCAGCCTCACCGAAGTATTGAAATCACTGTATGCCCCCCTGACATCCCCGAGATTGTACTTGGCTATCCCCCTGAAGAAAAATGTCATGTAATTGGTGGAATCAAGGGAAGCCAGTATGTTGAAATTCTCTATGGCATTGGCATATTTCCCGTCAAGGATGGACTGCCTGCCACGGAAGAAGAACACGTTGGTATCATATTGCGCCATCATGTCCTCTGCATGCAGCGAGAAGAGGAGAACGACAAGAACGAATATTTTCCTTACAGCGGCCGACACCCTATAAAAATTTCCGATTGATACTTAATTTTCCTATTTTTGCCCGCCGGAAACCGGCAAGCGACAAAGATAATCATTTATCATGCCCCAAGACAAAAAAATAAACAAAAAAAAATTCTTTTATCTGCTGGCTGCATTCATCCTTGCCGCCGGTGAAGGAGTTGTGTCCGGCCAGAGTTTCTGGATATCAAACGACAATGCCGCACATAACCTTGTGTGGGAGGAAAAGCTGAGACGCAGGATAGACTTCCTCGCCGATTCCCTGTGCGAAGGACGGGCCACGGGGACAAGGGGAGCAACAGAAGCGGCGTTCTGGATAACCGGCAGCTTCAAGGAAGCTGGCCTGCTTCCGGCTGACGGGACCTATTCCAAGTCATTCATGACAGCAGGGGGCATAGTCGGACACAACATAGCAGGCATATTGCCGGGATCAAGGACGAAGCCTTGCGACTCCTATATAATAATAGGTGCCCATTATGACCATCTCGGCATGCTCGGAGGGAAAATGTACCCGGGAGCCGACTGCAATGCATCAGGAGTGGCGGCGCTTCTCAGTCTCGCCGACATGTTCTCCGCGATGAAGGATGCCGGGAGGGCATACGGGAAAAGCATCATATTCGTCTGCTTCGATGCCAAGGAGCTGAACATGGCCGGCTCAGCCGCATTTTGGAAAATGATAGAAGACGGCGCGCTTTCAGACCCGGTATCCGGAGAGAAGATCACCCCGGAGAAGATATCCGTCATGGCCAACATGGAGCAGATCGGGAGCTCGCTTGCACCTCTCGCCTCCGGAAGGAAAGACTATCTCATCGCACTGGGCAACAACACGCTGCCGCAGGATGAAAGGAAACTGTTGTCTCAGTGCAACCGTTTCTACGGGACAGAACTGGAACTGTCGGAAAGCTACTACGGCAGCAGCAAGTTCACCGATATCTTCTACCGCATTTCAGACCAGAGGGTCTTTGCCGACCACGGCATACCGGCAGTATTCTTCACGTCCGGCATCACACTCAACACCTTCAAGACATACGACACGCCGCAGACACTCGACCTTGGAGTGCTCCGCAAGAGAATCATACTCATCTACCACTGGGTGGAAAAGCTGCTCGGATAGCCAGGCTACAATAACGTCAGTTCGACGAATTATTCTGTTCAATATTAGAGATTCCGTCGAACTGACGTTACGATTTCTTCGAAATCCCTTTCCTTTTTCGTGTCACCCTCTTAAAGAGGGTGACTCAAAAGTGACTTTTGGTCACCCTCAAACGTCTTTCTTCGAAAGACTGGACCCATCCT
>CALVDP010000079.1 GCA_944326315.1 uncultured Bacteroidales bacterium | reverse complement strand
ATTTCGAAGAAATCGTAACGTCAGTTCGACGGAATCTCTGATATTGAACAGAATAATTCGTCGAACTGACGTTACATAACATTATTTTATGAATTTTACCGGGATTATCATAGGACTCTGCACTTTCCTGATAATAGGGATGTTCCATCCGCTGGTCATCAAGGCCGAATACCATCTTGGCAAGGAATGCTGGTGGCTGTTCCTTGTCGCAGGCATCCTGTTTGCCTTGCTGTCGCTTTTCATTCCCGGCGAATGGTCCGTGATTGCCGGAGTCGTCGCCTTTTCATCATTCTGGTCGATACTTGAGCTTTTCCAGCAGGAAAAAAGGGTGGAGAAAGGCTGGTTCCCGGAAAATCCTGCCAGAAAAAAGAAGAAAAGATAACAGTCATGCGGTACGATTTCGATGAAATTGTCCCTCGTCGCGGGACCAACTCCTATAAATGGGACAATGCTCCGGAAAATGTCATCCCACTGTGGGTGGCAGATATGGATTTCAGGACAGCAAAGCCTGTGACAGACGCCCTCATGCAACGTGTCGGGCACGGGATTTTCGGCTATACCAGGGTGCCGGACGAATACTACAGTGCAGTCATCTCATGGTTCGGACGCAGACACGGCCTGCACATAATGAAAGACTGGATCATATACACCTCTGGAGTCGTCCCTGCTGTCTCGGCAGTAATCAAGGCAATGACATCACCGGGCGACAAGGTCATGGTACAGACTCCTGTCTACAACTGCTTCTTCTCTTCGATAAGGAACAACGGATGCGAGGTGGCATCATCCCCTCTGGTACGTTCGGGAGATACTTATGTGATTGACTATGAGGATTTCGAGGCTGTGGCATCTGATCCTGCCGTGAAGGTCTTCCTCTTGTGCAATCCCCACAATCCGGCCGGCAGGGTCTGGACTGCGGAAGAACTTCGCAGGATAGGAGACATATGTCTCAGACACGGTGTTTTCGTGATTGCGGACGAGATACATTGCGAACTTGTCCACAAGGGGTACAAGTATGTCCCGTTCGCCTCTCTGTCAGAAGAGTTCTGCAGCCATTCGGTGACATGCGTGTCCCCGAGCAAGGCGTTCAACATAGCCGGCCTGCAGATAGCTGACATCATCGTTTCCGATCCGCAGGTGAGGGCCAAGGTGGACAGGGCCATAAATGTCAATGAAGTCTGCGACGTGAATCCGTTCGGCGTGATAGCCACGGTCGCGGCATACAATGAAGGGGAGGAATGGCTCGGGCAGCTTCTTGATTATCTTGGCGGGAATTATGAGTTCATGAAACATTTCTGTGAGGAAAGGCTCCCTGAATTTCCTCTGACGAAGCTTGAAGGCACATACCTCGTCTGGATGGACTGCAGTGTACTGGGCATTTCTTCGGAAGCCCTGGAAGAAGACCTTGTCAGGGAAGCCGGCATATGGCTTAATGCCGGTACAATGTACGGACCGGAAGGGGAGGGATACCAGAGATGGAATATCGCCTGCCCCCGTGCGCGGCTTGAGGAAGGTCTCGTGCGGTTCGAGAAATATGTCAGGGCAAGGAAGCCTTAGTTCCCTGCCGATTTCCTGTATTCGTTCGGGGTGCACCCGACATTCTTCTTGAACAGCCTGTTGAAGTGCTGGGAATACTGGAAGCCGAGGCTGTAGGCTATCTGGCTTATGGTTTGGCCGGTACCTGCTATCATTTCCTTGGACAGGTCTATGATCTTGTCCTGAATATACTCCTGTGCGGTCTTGCCCGTCTCTTTTTTGATCAGGTCTCCGAAATAGTTCGGGGAAAGGAATACCTTGTCCGCGAAATACTTGACTGTCGGGAGTCCTTCTGTCTCGGTCATGCCTTTCTGGAAATATTCGTCCAGAAGGGTCTCGAACCTGGTGAGGATGTCGCTGTTGACTGCCGCCCTTGTGTTGAACTGCCGTTCATAGAAACGCATGCAATAGTCCAGAAGCAGCTGTATGTTTCTGGCGATAAGCCGTTTGCTCAGTCTGTCTATTGGCCTTTCGAGTTCTGAGCCTATATTGTCCAGGCAGCTTGTGAACAGCTGTTTCTCGTCTTCGGAAAGGTGAAGGGCCTCGTTGGAATTGTATGAAAAGAAAGAATATGTCTTGATTTCCTGGCCAAGTGACGTGCCCTTTATCAGGTCAGGATGGAACAACAGGCCTCTTGCCATCGGTTTTACCCCTTCAGGCAGTTCGGTCTCTGTCACCTGTCCTGGAGCGAAACTCGTGACAGTCCCTTCCTGGTAGTCGTATGTCTGTCTCCCGTATCTGATGTCACCGCATCTGGTCTGCTTCAGGAACAGTGCATATATGCCATAGTTCAGCGTGAAGTGTGTCGGGTATTCCTTCGCTTCCGAAAGGTCCACGACGCTGACCAGCGGATGTCTGGTTTCCAGGCCGAAGAGCCTGTTGTATTCGTCTACCGTGTCAAGGCGTATTACTTTATTTTCCATATTTTGTTCCTCAATGCTATGTTTTTTGAAAGACTTGTCTCCCCTTGGGTATCTTGTTGTCCTGTGAAGGACAGGGGATTACTTCAGATATGTGCTGAAGAAGTCTCTTATGTGCGCGAACGGTATCTTGTCGGTGTCGTACAGGTCGGTGTGGTTTGCTCCCGGTATGATCATCAGCTCCTTGTTGTCCCCTTTCAGCCGTTTGAACGTGTCTTCACTGAAATAGCGTGAGTGGGCCTTCTCTCCGTGGACCAGAAGGACTGCGCTGCGTATCTCGCTGCAGTACGAAAGTATCGGCATGTTGATGAACGAGAGGGACGAGGTCATATTCCATCCTTCATTTGAGTTGAGGGAGCGCTTGTGGTATCCTCTCGGTGTCTTGTAATATGCATGATAGTCTTTCACGAATTGCGGGGCATCTTCCGGAAGCGGATCCGCCACTCCTCCTGCGCGCCTGTATGTCCCGGTCCTGGCATCTTCGGTCCTCTGTCTGTTGAGTTGCCTGCGGAGTTCGTACCTGGCATCCTCGTCCATCGAATCGAAGTACCCGTTTGCATTCACCCTGCTCATGTCATACATTGTCGAGGCTACTGTAGCCTTGATTCTCGTATCAATGGCCGCGGCATTCAGCGCCATCCCGCCCCAGCCGCAGATGCCGAGAATCCCTATTTTCTCCGGATCCACCCTTTCATGTGTGGAGAGGAAATCCACGGCGGCACAGAAATCCTCCGTGTTGATGTCCGGTGAGGCGACATATCTTGGCTCTCCGCCGCTTTCCCCTGTATATGACGGATCGAAAGCAATTGTCATGAAGCCCATTTCGGCAAGCGTCTGGGCATACAGTCCGGAAGACTGCTCCTTGACGGCACCGAACGGGCCGCAGACAGCTATTGCAGGAAGCTTTCCACTGGCCCCTGCCGGAATATATACATCTGCGGCAAGCGTAATGCCGTAGCGGTTGCGGAATACGGCCTTGCTGTGTTCCACCTTGTCACTTTCCGGGAATACCTTGTCCCATTCCTGAGTCAGTCCGAGTGTTTCCATATTGTCTTGTCCTTCGTTGTTTACTGAGCATCCTGCCATCATCATGACTGAGCATGCGGCAGTGACGGCCAATGATTTGCCTGTAGTTTTCATCTTGCAGTACATTTCACGTCATTGACGTATTTCACGATACAAAGGAAAGCAATTTCTTCCTGCGCCAGGTAACCATATTTCCGGAAAGTGTTACCTCGATTCCTGCTTCAGCGGCTCTACGTGAATGCTTATGAAGGCTCCATGGCCGAGAAGGTCCTTCAGCTTTTTCTCCATTTTCCTTGTCACGGCATGGGATTGTTCCACCGTCATTTTACCGTCCATCCTGACATGGACATCCATGGCGCAATTGTTCCCTATGCGCCTCGTCCTGAGATTGTGGGGATTGCTCACTTCCGGGAACGAAAGCAGTATGTTTGTTATCTCCTTTTCCGTATCCTCCGGCAGTGATGCCTCAATCAGTTCGTCAAGGCATGGCTTGAAAAGCTTGTAGGCCACTTTCATGATGAAGAAGCTGACCACAACGGCGGCTATCGGGTCCAGGACCCTCCAGTTGTCGCCCAGCAGGATCGCACCGCCTATCCCGATCGCCGTACCGACAGATGAAAACGCGTCGCTTCTGTGATGCCATGCATTTGCCACCACTGACCTGGAATTCATTTTCTCTCCTGTTATCCTTGTATACTGGTACAGTGCTTCCTTGAGTACAATGGAAATGATCGCGGCATAGAGGGCTATCATGCCTGGTTCTTCAAGTTTCCGCCCGTGCAGGACGTCCCAGATCGAGCTTGCCCCGTTCCAGAGAATCCCTACGCCGACGAAGAACAGGATGATGCCGATGATGGCAGTGGCAAGCGTCTCGTATTTCCCGTGACCGAAATCATGGTCCTTGTCCTGAGGCTTGTTGGATATCTTCACGAATACCAGGACGATAATGTCTGTTACAAAGTCGGAAAGCGAGTGCATGGCATCGGCAATCATTGCCGCACTCTGCCCGACGATGCCGGCTATGAATTTGAATATCAGAAGCATCAGGTTGCAGATACTTCCTATTATCGTGACCTGGTATATCTTTTTTTCCCTGGTCCTGCTGTCTATTTCTTCCATATCCATCAGTTTTGTATTCCGCATTCCTGCAGGAAAGGCAAATATAATATTTTGTCTAATATTTTTGTCAATATTTTTGTCGCCGCATGGGAGCGGATTGCTGCCGTTTGTTGAAATTAAATCGGTAAATTTGCATTTCCATTTATCAAACTGACAAGGGAGAAGCTGTTATGAAAAAGGTAAGGATAACTGTGTTGAAGACCACGTTGGACAAGGAACTTGCGGCTGAATACGGTATCGAGGGACTGACTGCATGTCCGATGATGAAGGCCATCTGCAGCTGCAATGACGGACTCCGGCCTGTGATTTTCAAGCTTGAAGCCACAGACGAGGATTCGCATGTGTGATTTCCGGTTCCCGGATTTTATATCGGAATATCTTTAAAAACAACGCCATGCTCAAACTTCGCTGTGTAGTGGAACGCATCACCTATCAGAATCCTGAAAACGGGTATTCTGTGATGAAAGTCAAGGTGAAGGGTTATAACGACCTTGTAACCTTGGTCGGCAATTTGTTGGAGGTGCCTGCCGGAAGTGTGCTGCTATGCGAAGGTGACTGGAAGGTGGACAAACGTTACGGCAGCCAGTTCGTCTGCCATACGTGGGAGGAAGTGATGCCCGCCACGATCTATGGCATTGAGAAATATTTGGGCAGCGGTTTGGTAAAAGGTATCGGGCCGAAATTTGCCCGACTGATCGTGAACAAGTTCGGGCTGGACACCATCGAAGTGATTGAGACCGACATCGAACGGCTGTATGAAGTGCCAGGCATCGGCAAGAAGCGCGTGGAGAAAATAAGAGAGAGCTGGGAGAAGCAAAAGGATATCAAGAACGTGATGCTTTTCCTGCAGGGTTATGGGGTGAGCACAGCCTATGCCGCCAGGATATACCGTCAATATGGGAAGGAAAGTATTGATAAGGTGAAAGAGAATCCTTACCGTCTGGCGGATGACATCTGGGGCATCGGATTCAAGACGGCAGACGGCATCGCCGGTAAGATGGGATATGAGAAGAACGACCTGCGCCGTTGCAAAAGCGGCATCATCTATACCCTGAACCAGCTGGCCAATGAAGGACACGTATATTCAGAGACGGAACAGCTGGTGAAATCTGCTCTCGAACTGCTGGAAGCGGATGAGGAATCCATCCGCAAAGCTCTGTCCGATATGTCACATACGGAAGATTTGAAAATAGAAGGCGATGCTATCTATCTGTCTCCGTTTTACTTTGCAGAAGTGGGCACAGCCAACCGTCTGCTTGCCTTACTTCATGAATCGGACGGCAACCTCTTTGTATCCGGATTCAATGCGGCAGAACTGTCCGACGCAACAGGTATAGTGTATGATGAAGTGCAATTGCACGCTATAGAAGAGGCTCTTCGGTCCAGGGTCATGGTGCTGACAGGCGGACCCGGTACCGGTAAGACTACCACGACCCAGGGCATCATCGCCGCGCTGAAACATCTCGGACTACGTATTCTGCTGGCAGCTCCTACCGGACGGGCAGCCAAACGGATGAGCGAGGCTACCGGCATTGAGGCCAAGACCATTCACCGCCTGCTGGAGTATAATCCGAAAGACGGCTACAAGCGAAACGATGAGAATCCGTTGGAAGGTGACGCGCTTATTGTGGACGAATGCTCAATGATTGACATTATCCTGATGAACAACCTGATGAAGGCTGTTCCCGCCTCCATGCGCCTGATCTTGGTTGGTGACATCGACCAGCTGCCCAGCGTGGGCGCCGGAAACGTGTTGCGGGACATCATTGAAAGCGGAAAAATACCTGTCATCCGGCTGGCGCGTATTTTCCGGCAGGCACAATCCAGCCGTATCGTGATAAGTGCCCATGCCATCAACCAGGGCCGCTTCCCAGACACCAGCAACGGCAAGGACACAGACTTCTTCTTCATACAGCAGGAAGATCCGGAGAAGGTGGCCGGTGAAATCTTGAACCTTGTGAAGAACCGCTTGCCCAAAGCCTATCACCGGAAATCATCGGATATCCAAGTGTTGACCCCCATGCAACGTGGAATTGTCGGCGCAGCCAATCTGAATATGGCATTGCAGCATGCGCTGAATCCTTCGGAAGTGTCACTGAACCGCAGCGGTTACTCGTTCAGACGAGGCGACAGGGTGATGCAGCTGCGGAACAACTATGACAAGGATGTATTCAACGGAGACTTGGGTTTTGTGGAATCCGTTGATTTGGAGGAACGCACTTTGTCCGTCAACTTTGACGGTAGATTGGTGGAATACGATGCCTCTGAACTGGACGAACTGACATTGGCGTACGCCACTACAATCCACAAGTCACAGGGGTCGGAATACCCCATTGTGGTGATTCCCGTCCTGATGACCCATTATGTGATGCTGCAACGCAATCTGATTTACACGGGAATTACCCGTGCCAGGAAGATTTGCGTGCTCATCGGCACGAAGAAGGCACTATCGTATGCCATTCGCAACATGACGGTGCTGAAAAGGAACACAAAGCTGAAAGAACGCTTGAATCCGGCATTGTGAGAGCTTGAATATTAATTCTTTTATTCCATTCTTGATAAAGTCGTCACAAGGAGTCTTTTGGAATGAGATTTCAAGTATAGTACATATCAATGACGGCGAAACAATTTTCTGTGATTCAAGATATAAGGTTGATATATAATAGAATCTATCAGAAAAACGGTCTCTGAGTATTCAGATCAGCATATACTGGCAGAAAAACTAATTGTTTTGTTACAAAAAAAGATGCCGAAGTTCTTTCTTTCGGCTCAAAATGGTTCCCTTAAAAGACGGTTCGAGGATCAAGGTTTTAAACTGAAGTAAATCAAAGAAATGGCTGATAGTGTAATTCGCTTCAATTGAACCAAAAAGGGATTCACTCCATAGAGCAAATCCCTTTCTTTCCATTGATTTACAATGCTATAATGCTGTTGTAAACCGTTGTTCCTTTCCGGACCTATTTCGCAGCATCAAAGCTGTTATTCAGCTTTAAACAAGTCCCGGGAGGGACCGGACCGGAGGTCCGAGATACCCCACAGGGGTGATTGCAAGGCAATCGGGGATGGGATGGTTAGGCTGCATCAAAGCTGTTATTCAGCTTTAAACAAGTCCCGGGAGGGACCGGACCGGAGGTCCGAGATACCCCACAGGGGTG
>CALVDP010000078.1 GCA_944326315.1 uncultured Bacteroidales bacterium | reverse complement strand
TGACTCAAAAGTGACTTTTGGTCACCCTCAAACGTCTTTCTTCGAAAGACTGGACCCATCCTAACCCCCTGTACCCCTGGGGATTAACCTTGACAGGTTTTCCTCCTTCGCACCTCAGGAATATCCAAATAAATTTGGTATTCCATTCGGTTTGTCGTCGGTTTCGCTTCCTCCGGTCGCGGTCCCTTCGGGACTTTTGACCCAGCCTCCTTACGCCGGACTTCGTCCTCTATAGTGGTAATTCTCTGAAATTCATTCCATTCATTTCATCGAATTCTCATTACAACAGGTCATTGTAAATGTCAATATACCTGCGGGCCGTACGCTCCCATGAAAAACTCAGGGCATGCTGCCGCATCAGGTCCATGTCGATGCCTCCCCTTGAGAATATCTCCATCCCGTGATGGAACTGCTCAAGCATCGTATCCGGGTCGAAATTATGGTCAAAGTAGAATACGTGGTTCCCCCCTATTTCAGGAAGAGAAGTCCTGTCCGACAGGAATATAGGCTTCTGGTAATACATGGCCTCCACCACAGGAAGGCCAAATCCCTCAGCCACCGACGGGAAGAGGAAGGCGGAACAGTTCTTTATATACCAGTATTTCACGGCATCCGTCACAGGCCCGATTATGGACACACGGTCCGTCACCCCGTACTTCTCGGCCTCCTCCATGATGCGCTTCTCGTATGACGACCTGTTGCCCGCTATGACAAGCTGGTAGTCATTCCCCTTGAGCAGCACAGGCAGGACATGGAAATTCTTCTTCGGAAGCACGGTGCCCACCGAGAAGAGGAACTTTCCTTTCGGTTTGGAGACAGGAGGCATGATATCCCCGTCGAAATGGTTCAGCCCGTTGTATATCACTTCCACATACTTTCCTCTCAGATTGATGTTGTCCATCAGGTCACGTCTGGTACTCTCCGATATCGCCACTATATGGTCAGCCCTGTCTATATGCTTCTGCAATGCCGCAAGATAAGAACGGTGCTTCTTCATCGGCTTTTCATACAGGAAATTGAGGTCATGGACTGTCAACACCTGCTTTATCCCTGCAGGCGGGATGAATGATGTCTGCTGATGGGCGGAATGCCATACCTTCACCTTGGGGCTGCAATGCAGATAGAGTCTGTCCAAGAGATGCACGGACCTGTACCTGACCGCATCCCCCCACACTCCCCTAAACCTTGCCGGAACGAAAAATTCAAGCTGATCATGAACTGACTGCCGCTGCTTTACAAGATTGGAAGCGACATGGTTACAGAATACTGACAGGCCAGTATTCGGGTATTTCATCCTCTCACAGTCAAAGACAACCATAGATAAAGTTTTGATTTTCCACAAATGTAATAAAAAGTCTGCAATAATGCGCATCCGTCTCCGTTACAATCCGACTTTCATTTTATCGGCCATGACATTGTACGCCTGTGGAAACACTGTCCGGCCGGTCAATATGTCAAATAATGTCCCGGCAAGTTGATTCGAGCACAAATTTATGTATTTTTGCGAGTAGTAATCATGTAAATGTCCAAGCGCTGCGGTTTTTTATGGTATTTCTGGATTGTGAAAGGCTGAAAGTTCCTGATACAGGCATATATTATTTCTGCAAAAACCTGGCTTCGGCCATAATCGGGGCATCTGCCAACGGGAACGGGCCGGAAATAGAGGTATTCCTGCGGAAAAAGAATGCAGGTATCCTGGGCAGCAACTGCAAATATCTGATATACAGAAGCATATATAAATACATATTTCCTTATTGGGTACTACGGGACAATGTCTGGCATACAATGTTCCAGTATCCTCTGATAATGCCAGGAAAGGGAAGGACCGTACTTACGGTACATGATCTCAACTACCTGTACGAAGATCTGCCGGAAGACCGGAGGAAAGATCTCCGGAACAAGGTCCAGGAAGCCATAGACAGGGCTGCTTATATTGTCGCCATTTCGGAATATACCAGAAAAGACATACTGTCAAACCTTGACACGCACGGCAAACCGGTGAAGGTCATCTACAACGGCTGCAATGAATATACCGGCAGGACTGAAGTGCCGGAGTACAAGCCGGAACGGGACTTCCTTTTCACTGTCGGAGGTCTGCTCCCCAAAAAGAACTTCCACACATTGCCGTGTCTGCTGGAAGGCAACGACATGGAAATGGTCATAGCCGGGCCGATATCAGAATATGCTGAAAAGATAATGGAAGAAGCCAAGATATATAACGTATCCGACAGGGTACACATTGTCGGTGCCATACCGGAGGCTGCCAAACACTGGTATCTGCAGAACTGCACTGCATTCCTGTTCCCTTCCATTGCGGAAGGCTTCGGGCTCCCAGTTCTGGAAGCCATGTATTACGGGAAACCGGTATTCATCTCCAGACACACCTCCCTTCCGGAAATCGGAGGTGACAAGGCTTTCTATTTCAACTACGATTTCGACAGAAAACTCATGCAGGAGGAATTCAGACAAGGTATGGAAAGCTACAGGAACGGAAAGCCGGGTCCGGATGAAATTTCCAGTCATGCAAAAAAATTCTCCTGGGATGCAGCGGCACGGCAATATTTGGAAATTTACAAGGAACTATCAGACAACGCCTGAAATGAAAGACAATACACCCAAGAACATCGCATTCATCCACGGGGACTTCCCGTTCGGAGGTGCGGAGAAAGTGACTCTCGACATCGCCGAATATCTGGCACATGCCGGTTACAGGATTTACGTGTTCGCCACTTGCTTCAGGAAGGAAGCCATGCCGGAAGGCAAGGAGTATCCAATAGAAGTCATTCTCCTGCCGAAACATGATGTCGTAAAGTCTCGTGAAGATGCGAATTTCATATGCAATGAAATAAAAAGACTGGACATCCGCGTGGTGGTACCTGTCGCCAAAAGACTGAAACATATCGGGCTGATCCGCATGACAGGCGCAAAAATAGTCTACGCCCATCACAACATGCCTTTCCATGAAGCCAGGGCATACATAGACAGAGCCTGGGCCAAAGGCATGAGATCACCGCTCAGATTTCTTGAATGGCTGTTCATCTCATATCCGAAATATGTATTGTTCGGAGAAGCCAAAAGACGAGAAACGGCTTTCTACAAAGGCTCATATGCAGAATGCGACCGGTACGTAATGCTCTGCGAGGAATACAAGGACGAAATCGTGCGCAGGCTGGGACTTGACCCGGCAGACAACAAGCTCCGCGTGATTGAGAATTACCAGACTCTGCCGGAACATATAAACTACAGGAAAGAGAATGTCATACTGTACACCGGTAGACTTTCATACGCAGACAAGAGGCTTGACAGGCTCATAGACGCATGGAAACTGATATATGACAGGCTGCCGGACTGGAAAGTAATGATTGTCGGCGAAGGAAAGGACAGGAAAAACCTTGAAAAAAGAATAAGGAAGGCACAGCTTCCGAGGATCAGCCTCGAAGGATTCTCGAACAATGTTTCCGGATATTACGACATTGCATCCATATCTGTGCTGGTCTCGACTTACGAAGGATGGCCGCTCAGCCTCACCGAAAGCCAGGCCAACGGTCTTATCCCTGTGGTTTTCGGAAGTTTTGCGGCAGTAAAGTACCTGATAGGCACGTCTGGGAAATACGGCTTCATCGTCAGGCCGTTCGACATCACGGCATTCGCAGAGACTCTGTACAAGGCTGCCAAGATGCCGGAAGAGCAGAAACTTGCAATGAGGAAAGACATCACGGAAAAGGTACGTACAGGATACACCATGGAAAAATGCGGGGAAAAATGGAAAAAACTTTTTGATGAACTGACAGACTGACCATGAAAGAGAAAGAGAAAGAGAAAGAGAAGATAGCATTTGTCGTCATACGTTACGGAAAGGATATAAACGGAGGAGCCGAACAACACTGCAGGATGCTTGCAGAGCATCTTTCAGGGCAATATGACACTGAAGTGCTTACCACTTGCGTTAGGAATTACAGGACAGGCGGGAATGAATTTCCCGAAGGGACTGAAACGATAAACGGTGTCCTTGTCAGAAGATTTGCCGCCGACATTACGGACACTGAAGTGGAACGGGCCTACACCAGAAAGGCAAAGCCAGCCAGGCGGACAAGACAATTCCTGTTCAGGGCTTGCCTGCTGCCACTCATATCGCGCTTGATGCCAATATGGAAACCGGGACTCGTGAAAGACGAAGAAGCCCAGAAGCACAGCAGATTCTACTCGTCTGGCATGGTGGACTACATAAGGGAAAACAAGGACAGATACAAGGCCTTCATCGCATTCACGGTGGACTATGCCCCGTTCTGGTACACTGCAATGGAAGCAGGCGAGAAAGCCATAGCCATACCGACCCTGCACAATGCCAAGATATCGTTCAGGCCATCACTAACAGAGGCTTTCAGCAGATACAGATACACCGCCTTCAACACCCCTGCGGAAAAAAAGCTTGCAGACAGGATTTTCGGCAAGGCCATAGGCGCATCAGGCATCATAGGATGCGGCATTGAAGCGGACAGACCGGCCCCATGGGACGATGTTAAGGCGAAATACTGCCTTCCCGACAGATACATCCTGTATCTGGGAAGGGTTGACAACAGCAAGACAGGCAAGATACTCTCCTTCTGGTCTGCATACAGGAAAACTGCCGGTAATGAAGCACTTCCGCTCGTCCTTGCAGGTGGCATATACGACAGTCCGGGAGACTTTGAAGGAATCATCTGTACGGGCTATGTAGACGACAGTGAAAAAAGATCTATCCTTCAGCATGCATCATTATTCATAAATCCGTCCTACTATGAAAGCCTGTCCCTTGTAGTCCTTGAGGCACTGAACGACAGGGTCCCGGTATTGGTCAACGGGCGGTGTGCCGTCCTCAGGGAACACTGTATCAGAAGCGGAGGCGGACTTGAGTACTATATGGACAGAAAAGATTTCATCAGGAAAGTTTCATATCTGACATCATCCGAAGCCAACCGTTCCGTAATGGCTGATAAAGGGAAGGAATACTATGAGGCGAACTACAGCTGGGAAACGGTTGTCCGGAAGTTTGCAGATGTCATAGAGGAAATCTGACGTAATACTAACACAAATAATATCCTGTATAATGAAAAACGACAATTTGGCCATTATCATTCCTGCCTATAAGGCCGAATACCTGGAACAGACACTCAAATCTATTGCAGGACAGAGCGACAAGCATTTCAAGGTATACATAGGCGATGACTGCAGCCCATACCGGCTAAAAAATATCATAGAAAAATTTTCAGCATCAATTAATCTGGAATATGTCAGATTCGATACAAACATGGGCAAAGACAATCTTGTCGAACAATGGAACAGATGCCTGTCGCTCATGCACGATGAAGAATTTTTCTGCATGTTCTCCGATGATGACCTGATGGAACCGGATTGCGTCAGAAGATTCTACGAGACAGTCGAATCATATCCCGAATATGATGTCTACCATTTTGATATCGATATAATCAATAACGATAATACCGTACAGAAGCACTGTACTCCATACGATTCAGAAATGTCCTCCGGCAAGTTCTACGAAGACCTTTTCAATGAACGTATTGACGCAAGAATGCCGGAATTCATTTTCCGGACAAGACATTTTCTCAAAAGCGGAGGTTTCGTAAATTTCATACAGGCATACAGGAGTGATAACGCCACAGTGATATCGTGCGCTTACGAGAAAGGGATAAGGACTGTTCCCGGGCCATATTCGAAAATCCTGTGGCGGGACAGCGGCATGAACATATCCAGTTCAAGGACAACGGAAGACTTGTTCAAACAATCAAAAGCCAATATCCAATTCTTCAACTGGGCACACGCCTATTTTCATGGACATGGCGGCAAATACCCTGTTACCCCCGAAACGGAAAAAAAACACATCATGCGATTCGTAAAATCGTTGCTGGGACATATTGCCATCCGCCGGCTTATGTCAGACATACTGAAATACAGACCGCACGATTTCCGTTATTCGGTGAGGATATTACACGGTTTTCTGAAGCTTTTGCTTCGCGGGCGTCACACGTCCTGAGAGGAAACGCGTTCTATCGCATCATACAACCGTGGCATGACTTTGTCCCAGGAATAATTTCCGGCATAATACCCATATCCTTCAATCTGCATTCTGGAATATACCTCAGGATTGCCGAGAATTGCCGAGACGGCACTGATAAAGCTTTCCTGGTCGGTATAATACTTTACTGCCCCGTTGCTTTTGATGCAATGATCCTTAAGCACCGCGCACTTTCCGTTTACCAGAACCGGAATTTTGTCATTCAAAGCTTCCAGGACAATCAACGACAGACTCTCATATTGTGAAGGGTTGACAAGCAAGGATGAATGCTGGAGAATAGTCCTCTTCTCTTCATCCGAAACAAAACCGGTCAATACCACATTGTCATTTTTTTCTACTTTCTGAAATTCATAGCCGACCATCACTATCGGGACAGCCAGTTCCGGATGGCGTGTACTAAATTCGGAATAGTACTCCATGAGCTTTCCTACTTTGCCCTCTTCAATCCGGCCTATATAGCAAATATATTTGTCCGGCAAGCCGAATTTTTCCCTGACAATATCCCACGGTTTTGGCTCCGGAGTCTCTATCCCGACGCTTATAATTCCCGCATTTTTCAATCCTCTCCCGAAAAGTTTCTTCGCCAGCCTCCATTCCTCCTCGGTATTGAAGCCTGTAAACCTTATTTTGGGAAACATCTGTGTCATGAACGGCCGATAGGATACTTTTGTATCGTGCAAGGTAGGTATGGCTATCATCTTTTCACCCGCGTTCATTGCCGTAAAATAAAACGGTGCATATTCTGCCGTTATGGCAATAAAAACAGCATAGTCATCCTTATGTTCCGATACAAAATCATTGAGCTCCGGCGAGAAAAAGACACTCCTTTCAATGGCACCCACATCATACCGGTATCCCCAGTTCCAGACAGGGAACAACATACTCACAAATCCCAACACTCCAATCCTGGACAGAAAACGCCTGGTTCTCAAGGCAGGTCTTGAACGATGCATAAACCAGCGTTCGCTTCTGCCTTCAGTTATCGGAGCGACCGGGAAACGGCGTATTGCCACACCATTTTCCTCTGTCAGACCTGGCCTGTAATCATTCGTGCCCTTGAGATAATTCCTGACACATGTAGTCAGCACTTCCACATCATATTTGTCCACAAGTCTTTCAGCAAGCATCCTGCAATGGTATTCAGCTCCGCCATTGATTTCCTTGCCATATCTGACTACTACAAAAGCTATTTTCTTCTTCATAAAACCATTATTCAACAAGGGATTTTTCCTGGCATGACCAATGGGTCAGCGTATTTATATGAGTCAAATAATACTTTTCCTCCTCCGTCATGTTGTCTGATGAGATATACCATGGAAGGTGCCTCGCCGTATATGGCGGTCCGGTCCTTATATACCTGCATCTCAAATCGACAAGCTCACCGCCCTTCCAGAAAGGCTTGTATACGGCAAATGTCGTATCAATGGGAGCATCGTAAATTCCTTTGTCGATTTCCTTGTCCCAGAACTGGCTTTCATGGGCCACTACGTCACTTTTCTTGTCAAAAGAATCCGGGAGGTCATCTATTTTCAATGAAAAACCGGCTTTCAAGGCTGTAGGGTATCTTTTCAACAGAGACACAAATTTCTCCATAAAGTCATCAGGGCATTCATCCACGATTTCCAGATCAGAATCCGTATAAGCAAAATACGAATGGCTGAAGGCCTTCGCAATACCTGTCTTCCATATCGACAAATGACCGACATTTTCATTGAGAAGGATGACGCGGTACGGACATTTGTGATACCATTCCAGTAAAGGCGGGTAAGTGGAGTTGTTGTCCACTATGATTATATTATGGTACCCTCTGGTTTCAAGGCTGCCGACAAGGCGTTTCAGCATTGTCAGACGATTGAAATTGTTTATTATAACAGGTATCTTCTTGTAATCAATATTCTTTACAGGACAACACATCATCTTTATAGAAGGCAGAAGCCATTTGATGCGCCATAAAAAGTGCTTTTCCTTCCAGTTCCTGAATTTACGTTTCAAGCCAAGTCCCATCAGCCAAGACATTTAATGTTGACAAATATACGCAGAAGCCGAGAGCAATGCAAGTTTACTTGCAATTGCCGAGGCGCCACTGTATAAATGACGAAGTCAAATATACGCAGAAGCCGAGAGCAATGCAAACAAACTTGTTTGATTTGCATTGCCGAGGCGCCACTGTATAAATGACGAAGTCAAATATACGCAGAAGCCGAGAGCAATGCAAACAAACTTGTTTGATTTGCATTGCCGAGGCGC
>CALVDP010000077.1 GCA_944326315.1 uncultured Bacteroidales bacterium | reverse complement strand
ATAAAGGCTGAAGATATCCTCATCCCCGGAGAAGCAACCATCGACCAGATGCTCCAGGGTGTGATTCCCGGCATGTCCGTAATCAACACTACCGGCAAGGTCGGAGGTACGCCGAAAATCAGAATCAGGGGAACTTCCACCATCCTCGGAAACCAGGAACCGCTGTGGGTAGTGGACGGAGTCATCCAGACAAACCCGGTTCCGGTGCCGAATGACGCCAGTCCGATTTCCGGTGACATGGAAGACCTTGCGCAGACGGCAGGCAATGCGATTTCATGGCTCAACCCAGCAGACATCGAATCCATCACTGTCCTGAAAGATGCCGCATCCACGGCCATCTACGGCTCACAGGCGGCTAACGGCGTGATAGTAATCACCACGAAAAAAGCCACGGGAGTGGGACTTTCAGTCAATTATAGCGGAAACGTAAGTGTCGGACAGAAGCCTTCATACGGTCTCTACGACATGATGAACTCCCAGGAATGGATGCTGTTCCAGCAGCAGATGTACGAAGACAGGAACCAGTACACGACAGCCATTCTTCCTATCGGTTACGGCGGACTTATACAGCGTCTTCAGAACAAGGAAATAACTGTCCAGGAATTCGAGCAGGAATTCCGCAGGATGGAAAACATGAATACAGACTGGTTCGACATCCTTTTCAGGACAGCGGTCAGCCATACACATAATGTCAGTGTCTCGGCGGGCGGCGAAAAGGTGCAGAGCCGTTTCTCCATAGGCGTAAACGATACCCAAGGCGATGCCAAAGGAAACGACCAGCTGCAGTTTACCGCCAATTCCAATACCACCTACAGGCCGAACACGAAACTTTCCATAGACCTTTCACTGAACGGAAGCTACCGCAAGGTCAACGACTTCGCTTTCGAAGTGGACCCTTACGACTATGCGATGAACACGACGAGGGCCATCCCTGCATATAATGATGACGGCACCTATTTCTATCATGAAAAATTCGCGGACGATAACAGCCATTCAATACCGCAGAAAAATTCCTACTACTACAATATCCTCAACGAGATAGAGAATACCGGAGCGGAGACAATCACCCAGACGTTCCAGACCAACCTCAGCCTGCGCTGGGATTTCCTGAAACACTTCCAGTTCCAGGGTGATGTGAGCATGAGTCTGGCTTCAATAAACATGAAGTCCTGGGCGACCGAATATTCGAACTATATCACGGCCGTCAGGGGATATGAATACGGTACGGTAAATCCGAACTCCGCGGAAGAACTCGCCAGTCCGCTTCCTTTCGGCGGCCTGCTGAATACCCAGAACAACAGTACATTCAACTGGTCCGTGCGTGCAGCCTTCGTATACAACAACACATTCAGGGAAAAGCACCGTCTCACCATGAACCTGGGCTTCCAGATGACTTCGGACAAGACCGACGGATTCACCAACATGAGATACGGATATCTCCGTTTCAGAGGTGAAACCTATGCCACTGTCCCTACTTCCATTACACCTGTATCAGGTGCCAATACCACGGAGACCACCCTGCACGAAGACATGAAAAACGGGTCCAGCGTTGTCAACACCATTTCCAACCAGCTCAGCGAATATTTCACCGCTGTCTACAGCTATGACGACAGATATGTGGTGAACATGAATGCCAGGCTGGATGCTTCGAACAGATTCGGACAGGACCAGAACAAGAGATTCAACCCGACCTTCTCATTGGGAGGAAAATGGAGGATAGGAGAAGAGCCTTTCATGGATTTCGCGCAGAACTGGTACGACATGTTCGACCTGTCCTTTTCCTACGGATGGAGGGGAAATGCAGTGACTGCGGTATCCCCGTACCTCATAGCACAGGACGGAGGCCTCCACGACCTGTTCCACCAATATTATCTGACAATACAGTCGCTTCCTTATCCCGATCTCGGATGGGAGAGGACCCGCGACTGGAATGCAGGAGTGTCTTTCTCCTTCTTCAAGGGCAGGCTGAGTGCGGATTTCAACTATTATGACAAGAGATCTTCCGTGCTTTCCTCACATGACATTCCGGTCGAATACGGAGATGTGAACGCCTACATCGACGGCTCCATAATGGAGAACAGGGGGTATGAATTCATCATCAGCGCCACTCCGATACGCACCGAAAACTGGACATGGTCTCTTTCATTCAACACGAGCCGTGAACGCAATACCGTAGAGAACAACAACCGTATCAACTCCCCTGAAGACTACCTGGACGGAACGGCGATAGTCCCGGGCGAGGCCTACGGCACATTCTGGGCATACGATTTTGCAGGACTCGACCACGAGACCGGCTATCCTACATTCAACAATATTGATGAAGTCCCTGCCGACTTCAAGGATTATCTGGTTGAAGCCGGATGCACCCAGCCCGACATATTCGGAGGTATCAACACTTCCCTGAGATACAGGAATTTCCACCTCCGTGCAGCATTCGCCATCTCGCTCGGTGCCCAGGGCTGGCTTCCGTCGTATTATGCAGCGAGCGGAATGCCGAGACCGGAAGTCAATGTTCCGCGCTATATGTTCGACCGATGGAGAGAGCCTGGAGACGAACTTTATACTGACATTCCCGCCATTCCAGGAGGAAATATGTCACAGGACGGTCTGTATATGGACTTGTATTACGGAGATGACGGATCGTCCTCCATCAGGAGTTCCATCTATCAGATGTACAACCAGTCGACTGCCAGAATAGCCAGCACGGATTTCATCCGCTGCCGCTCCATTTCCCTGCAGTACGACGTTCCGAAAGAATTCATAAACAAGATAGGAATGATAAATGCATACGTCACTGCCACTCTGACCAATCCGTTCGTCATAGCATTCGACAAAAGATGGGAAGGACGTGATCCTGAAACGATGTCATGGCCGACACGCCGGACGTTTTCCATTTCCCTTAATCTCAGTTTCTGATGATATAAAACGATTACAGATATGAAAAAAACAATATATGCAATATTGGCATTTTCCGGAATAGCTCTTGTGAACGGATGCGGTTTTCTCGAAGAAGAATCACAGAGCGAAATGATTCCACAGACCACGGAGGATTTTTCAGAACTTCTCATCGGGTCCGGTTATCCGGACAACACCGGTCCGGACATATCCTTTCTGACATATTTGGATGACGATTGCGCCCAGATGCTGAATCTGATAAAGAGGATGTACGGATGGAGCCAGGAAGACAACGATTATGTGACGACAGTGTTTGAACCGGATGCTTATGCCGGGGATGAACAAACGGTTACCGTTTCACCTTATTATCAGTGGCAGCCGGAGATGTCTGACTTCAACGGATATCAGGAACGGATAAACGAAAACGCTTCAGGGACCGTCTATTATCAGTTCTATCAGAAAATCAAGGGCTGCAATGCCGTCCTTGACCTTATTGACGGGGCTATCGGGACTGAAGAGCAGAGAGACAGGGTCAAGGCTGAAGCCCTGGCTGTCCGCGCCCTGCTTTATTTCCAGTTGGTGAACATATACGGAGAGCCATACAACTACAATAAGGAAGCACTCGGAGTACCTCTCAAGCTGGACGCCAACTTGAGCAACGAACCTATCGCCAGGGCCACTGTCGCCGAGGTCTATGAAGATGTCCTGGTTCCGGATCTGCAGGAGGCTGCCAGGCTGATGGACCCTCTTCCGTACATAGCCGGCAACTACAGGATCAACCAGCCGGCAATACATGTCCTGCTGTCACGGGTCTTCCTTTACATGGAAAGGTATCAGGACTGTATAGACGAAGTGGAAAAGGCTATGGACTATGGCATCAGGGTGATGAATCTGACTACCGAGTTCAACCCTGCCGATGCTTCAGGGAGCGACTACAATCCATTCGACTACACCAACCCCGAAGTGTTGTGGCTTTTCGGTCCTTCTCCACGGGTGGACAATGTCGGATACAAACTGGCCATGCATGATGAATTTCAGGCATTGTGGGATAAGGAAAACGATGTCCGGTACACCATGTTCGAACTTGGCAATGCGGATTTCGTGGCCGAAGGAACCGATTACGATAACAGCGACTATATCATCACCAAGCCTCACAGTTTCATGGAGCTTTGCCAGAATATCCGTACTTCGGAAGCCGTTCTCAATGCGATGGAGGCGAATGCTCTCCTGGGCAACGAGACGGATGCACTGGCTGCCCTGAACGATTTCCGTGCTACCAGGATAACCGGATATACCGATGAGACACTTTCCGGAGAGGACCTGCTCGAAGCCATCAGGACGGAAAGGCGCAAGGAACTCTGCTATGAAGGGCATAGGTGGTTCGACTTGCGCAGACAGGGAATGCCCGAAATCACCCATGTCTACAAGGCAGCACAGGGCGGACAGTCCTATGTCTATACGTTAAGGCACAACGACCCGATGTACACTATTCCTCTCCCAAGCTGTCTTTTCGACCAGAACAGCGCCCTCATACAGAATGATAGTCGGAACAGCGGTACACGTACCGGAGAACCTGTCATGGAATAAAAAAGTGAAAAAGATGAAAACATACAAGTTATATGACATGAAGGCAGCAGTTGTCTGCCTGATAGCGGTATTTTCAATGACATCCTGCAGCAAGGATGTGCCTATCGGGGATCCCGTAACAATCAGCGGAGGCTATGTCCTCCCCCAGACCGGAGCTTCCGACGAGGACAATGCCAGGATTATGGATATTTACGAGAAATGGAGTTCGTATGTGCTTTATGATGTGGACTCCACGGATGTCTATTGGAAACAGATTGCCGGGACTGATTCAGGTGGAAATGCTGTATACAGGTTCACGGAAGGAGATCCGGCCTATGTCGGGGACATGCTCGACTATCTTGATGATATCTGGTGGCATTATTTCTCGGACGAGTTTCTCCAGAGCGGAGGAATACCTTTCAGAGTCTATCTTGTAGAAGAGTATTATTATTACATGGATTGGGGCAGCAGCGGTGTTTCTCAGAACTATTACCTGGACTATTATATGGTCGATGACAATGCCATAATCATATCCGGCATGAGCCAGGTCGCATCCTATGATGAAGATACAAAAAGAACCAAAAAGAGGGCTCTTATAATTGAATTGTTCCAAAGTTGGATATCACAGGGTTTGCTCGATACTCCGGAAGAGTTTTATACCATATCGGACTACACCACCGAACCTGACGTGGAATTAGTTTATGATCCGGAGACCTACACCTCATCGTTTTCTCCGGAGGACTTGGCAGAATTACGCACAAGAGGCTTTATCCCGAAATATTCGAATCCATATTCCGCATATAACGAATTGTGGACGTACTCCGGCCAGTGGACATCCGGATATTTTGACCCGAGTTCGAACGATTTCGATTATTACATATCCCAGATCTTCAATGCTACGGATGAGACTGTAGCGGAGTTCCTGAAATACGATGCCGTAGCGACAAAATGGAATATTATTCTGGATTATTACAAGGATAATTACGATATTGATTTAAGGGCTATAGCTACCGAATAATTTTGTAGACGATGAAGAAAATTGCAGTATTGGCGTTGTTATTGGTCTGGGCTGTCTGCCCTCTTATGGCACAAAACGGAGAGGAAGCGACGGAAGAAAAACTTTCGGCGGAGTATTATTCGGCTCTGTTCGCTGAAAAGGACTCGGCGAAAGCAGAGATTTTGAAGGCTGAACTTCTCGGAAAGTATCCCAAGGGAGCTTTTGCCAGAAGGCTTTCCGCAGAATCAGTGAACAGCGCCACGGATTCCGCGGAATATATGGCAAGGTGCGATGCTTTCAGGCGGGATTTTCCGATATCCGAATGGTTAGCCTCGCCTGACGGGTCGGGATTCGTATACATGAATTTCTACCGCAGTTATTCCCAATTCCTTTATCAGAAAGGGGTATGGGACAAACTGCGTCAAGTCATGCCGGAAATGACATATTCGATGCTTGCCGACCTGTATTCGCACGGTCCCATGTATCTTATCATGAAGGCGCCCGTGGACCCGAAGGAATATGTGGACATATCGGAGGACATAATCCGGAACATGTGGGCGAAAAAGGATTGTAACCCGGACATGTACAACGGAGGCAAAATCATGCCTGCAGACGGTTCCATGAATTATTATCTTGCCGTCGAGACAGAAATACTCCAGCGCAGCGGCCGGCCCTCCGAAGCCGTGGAGTGCATGGACAGGGCAGACTCCGCTGTCAGGTACAACCAGTATGCTGACGGGAACGAATCATATATCAAGGCCTTGGAAGAACTGGGCAGGCATGGCGATGCTGTCACTGCCCTGCTCGGTGCCACGGCAGTAGGACGGCTCACTCCCGAACTCTTCTCGATGCTCAGGAATCACTACACTTCCCTCGATGAAAAGCCAGCCGGGACATTCGACGCCTATTATGAATCGCTGAAGACCGAAACCGCCAGGGAAAATCTCAGGAACGACGTGATGGCGGGAATGATAGACGAGCCTTACGAAAGTTTCTCCCTGACAAGCATCGGAGGGAAAAAGATAAAGTCGGACGGGTTCGGGCCGAACGATATCGTTGTCCTGGACTTCTGGGCTACATGGTGCGCTCCATGCATTGCCGCCCTCGAAGGGATGCAGCTTGCCGTGGACAAATATGCGGATGACCGGGATGTACATTTCTTCTTTATCTGCACGCAGGACGAACCCGACAGGAAAAGGGTGAGGAATATATGGAAAAGAGGCGGCTACAGAGACATGACCGTACTGTTCGATGAAAACCGCGAAGGCAGCGAAGGCCATGACAAGGTGTACCGCAGTATTGTCAAGGGCACATCAGGCATTCCGCAGAAAGCCGTACTCAAAGACGGTAGAATCCGCTATATAGCCGAAGGCTACGGAGGAAGTCCGAGCGGTCTGATGGATGAAATTTCCGCAGTCATCGAAATATTGAAGGCAGAATAATTTGGACAATGATGAGATTGAACAGATACATAGTGTCAGCCATAGGACTGGCAACAGCAGTCTTCCTGCCGCTGAAAGCACAGGACACTCCTGAAGAAAAACTGAACATGACCATGTACGCCATCATGAACATGTACGTGGACACTGTGGACAAGGCTTCTTTCGTAGACGACATGATAGCCAGGACAGTCAGGACCCTGGATCCGTTTTCCGCCTATCTGACTCCGGAGGAAGCCAGGGCGAACGAGGAAGCGCTGCTCGGCCCCACGGCCTCAGGAATGGCATCGGCCCCTGCTTCAGGGAAAACTGTACAGACAGCGTATATGGCCGATGCCGGGACAGGCTATATCCGGCTTACAATGTTTTCAGAGTCTTCGCCCGAAGAATTCAGGCTGGCAGTTGAAAGACTGAAAAAGCAAGGTATGAAAAACCTGATTCTGGATATTCAGGGCAATCCCGGGGGCTTCATGGATTCCGCCATTGCCATTGCCGATGAGCTGCTTGGAGGAAGCAGGACAATAGTCACGACTTCCGGGGCGCACATACCTACGGAATCTGCCTGCACCCAGACCGACGGATGTTTCGAAACAGGCCGTATAGCCCTGCTCACAAACGGGCAGACCATGTCGGCGGCGGAAATACTGGCAGGAGCACTGAGAGACTGGGACAGGGCAGTCATAGTGGGTTCGACGACTTTCGGCAAAGGACTCATACAGGAAACCCTGCCGTTCAAGGACGGGTCTGCATTGCGGCTGACGGTCGCCAGATACCTTACGCCATGTGGCATGACAATACAGAAGCCGTATGAAGGCTACGGGAAGGTGTTCGCAGACACAGCCGGGACATTCCGGTCTCTTGCCAACGGGAGGCTTTTGAAATCCAGCGGCGGTATCGAAGCCGATGTGCATGTTCCGCGCGATACCGTATTCATGACACAGTGGTACTACAATGTTTCCTTCAACGGCATGCAGAAGGCGGAGGTGTCCTCATACCTCCGGAAGAACGGAGATATGCTGAAGAAGAAATACAGGAATCCCGATGCGTATTTCAGGAAGTTCGCCGGGGAAGATGAAATGTTCATGGAACTGACAGACATGGCCGCGGCTTCCGGGCTTCCGTTCGACCAGGAAGAATGTGACAGAAGCGCATACGCCATAAAGACCCAGCTGAAAGCCTTGCTCGCGAGGGAGCTTTATCCTGATGCCCCTGACATCTACTACAAGATTCTGAATACCGCAAACCCGGCAGTCGTCAAGGCTCTCGAAGTGCTTTCCGGTGACGAATATGACAGAATACTTGGAATAAAATAAAGAAAGCGGAAAGACTGTTATGAAAAAAATCATGATTGCGGCGATGTCCGCCGCCCTTTCGGCTGCTGTCTCATGTTCCGGGACATTCTCGGTGACAGCCGACACCGGCTCCGGAGATTATGACGGAGTGAAGGTATATATGATAATGCAATATCCGGCTGATTCCGGGAAAAATGTCATCCTGGACAGCACGGTGATAGAAAACGGCGAATATTCTTTCGTCCTGGAGGATGTCGGCGAGCCTTGCCTGGTAACGCTTGAACTTGAGCCGAAAGTAAAGGCGGAGCATTATACCGAATATTACGACCTTCTGCCGGCAGACTGCATAGCCAGCGCCGGGGATATCAGGATAAGATATACTCCGGACGGAATAACGGCAGGCGGAAACAGTATCAATGACGATTTCGAGAGACTGGTTTTGAAACCGCACAGGGAGGCCCATGCCAGGTCAATGGCTTA
>CALVDP010000076.1 GCA_944326315.1 uncultured Bacteroidales bacterium | reverse complement strand
GCCGGCCAGGAACAGGGTGGCCATCTGCGTCATCGATCTTAAGTAAAACAAAATATCCGGGGCCATGTTACGGGACTCCGGACAACGCGTGCTGTACTTTTGGTTAGTGTGGAGGGGCTGGGTCAAAATGAATGTTCTGACCCAGCCCCTTTAAGGTGCGTATGGCACACCGCCATGTTTTTCATTATGATATGAACTGTCAAAAATCCTGGAGGAAAGGCTTTATCACTCCGAAAAGGAGATAAGCTATACCGAGAGTCACAATGATGTTGAATGTCTGCGCAAGGAGGAAGACTCCGAGCGGCTTCCTGTTCTCTTTCCCGAATATCTCCTTAAATCTCGTCTCAAGCCCTATGCAGACAAAGGCAATGCTGAACAACGTATTCTGGAAGCCCTTCGTGACCTTGCCGACAGTTTTCGCAGTCTCCGGCTCAAGACAGAAACTGAACACAAGGGATGCAAGCACGAAACCGACAACGAATTTCGGGAACCTGTCCCAGATGACTGCGGCAGAAGGCTTGTCTGCATGATTGCTGCCCTGGTATGACCACATGACCGATATGATGAATGCAGCTATGCCAAGCAGCACGTTCTGGGAAGATTTCACAATTATTGCGGTCTTCCCTGCATCTTCACCCACAAGCGTACCGGCCGCAGCCACAGCCCCTGTAGTATCTATTGTACCACCGAGCCATGCTCCTGCCACTTCCTGAGGGAGATGCATAAGGTCTGCAAGCCACGGGAGAAGGTACATCATCGGAATGGCAATTATAAGCACAAGAGATACTACGTATGAAAGCTTCTTCTTGTCTCCGTTTATCACTCCGGAAGTCGCAATGGCGGCAGAAACACCGCATATTGAGACCGCACTGGCAAGCATGGTGTTCATCTCAGGGTCCACCTTCATCTTCTTACCTGTCCAGAAAGCCATATACCATACCGTGAATACGACAATTAGAGATTGCGCAAGACCGTATGCACCTGATTTCAGGACCTCTCCGAAAAGTATTGTGGAGCCGAGACATATAATGCCTATCTTGATGTAAAACTCGCTCTGCACCGCAGATTTAAGCCATTCTGGAAGTCTGAAGCAGTTGCTTAGGAGCAATCCGAGTATCACAGCGAAGAACACAGGCTCGAAGCCGTATTCCTTGACGGCAGGAATGGAGGCTATCAGCTGCGCTGCAAGAGTCAGCCCGAATATTACCGCAAGAGAAGGGAAAATCCATTTCAGGGGCCTTCCAAGAACCGCTGACGTGACATAGGTCAGTATCAGAATGAAAAGGAACATGTATCCTGCTGACAGCCAGTCAGTCCATGAAGACAACGATTGCGGCATGGCCGGCATTGATTGCGGGAAAACGGCAGCTAATGTCAATATTATGGCACCTGCGAAGACAATTATCCAGTCCTCGGAGGTAAATTGTGCAAGCCATTTTTTCATATTTTCTTATTTTTTCAAAAAGGCTTCAAAGATAACAACTTTTCGGATTTCGGTAAAAATTTGATGAAAACTTGTCTGTTCAGGAAAATTTTCATAGATTTGTAGAAATGGATTTTGCGATGACTATCGTCCTTTCATATCTTCGTCACCACCATCATATTTTCCTGATATGACGGCGGGTCGCGTATGATATGATTCATAGATATAGCAGGGCTTGCCGACATTTCCGGCAAGCCTTTTTTATTAATGGAATTATTGTAAAACGAACTTTGTCATGTTGAGAATCGCCCTTCAATCAAAAGGCAGACTGAATGAAAAAAGCACTGACCTGCTGCGTGAGGCAGGCATAAGCCTGGAAGAAAACAGCCGGCGGCTTCTGTCCCGCTCCCCGAACTTCCCGATGGAAGTCCTTTACCTCAGGGATGACGATATCCCGCAGACCGTATCGTGCGGCATTGCCGACCTTGGAATCGTCGGCTTTAACGAGGTGGCGGAGCGGGGCTACCCAGTCGAGGTCTTCCAGCATCTTGAATTCGGCAAATGCAGGCTTTCACTTGCCATTCCCAAGTATATTGAATATTCGGGACCGGAATTTTTCGAAGGCAAGCGTATCGCCACATCGTATCCGGGTATCCTTGACCGGTATTTCAAGGAGAGGAACATAAGCTGCGAGATACGTGAAATCGCCGGAAGCGTGGAAATCTCTCCGTCTATCGGCCTTGCTGACGGTATTTTCGACATCGTGAGCAGCGGAAGCACACTTGTACAGAACGGTCTTGCAGAGGTCGAGAAAGTAATGGATTCGGATGCCGTGCTTATCGGGACACCGGGACTTTGCGAAGAAAAGATGCAGACAGTACGCACCCTCATGTCGAGATTCACCTCCGTACTCAGAAGCCGCGGCAAGAAATACATGCTTGTCAATGTCCCCAACGACAAGATCGAAGAGGCTCTGAAAATAATCCCTTCAATGAAGAGCCCTACCCTCCTGCCGCTTGCAGACAAAGGATGGAGTGCAATCCATGCTGTCATAGACGAGGAAGATGTCTGGGACAAGGCAGACAGGCTGAAACAGATAGGGGCCGAGGATATTCTCATTCTGTCCATGGAAAAACTCATAATATGATCACACTTATCCTGCAAGTCTTATGGAAATGAAGATATACAGGCGGCCGGCAGTGGAAGACTGGCCGTCAATTGTCGGACGACAGAAAACCGGAGCTCCGGAGCAGGTCAGGGATACTGTCACACGCATTCTCTCGGATGTCAGGGAAGCTGGTGACAGCAAAGTCTGCGAGTATGTAAGATCGCTTGACGGATATGATGCCCAACGATATGGACTTGCGGTCAGCTCCGCTGAAATGGAAGAAGCCGCTGCAATGGTCCCCGAGGATCTCAGGTCTGCCATACGTCTTGCCGCGGACAATATACGGAAATTCCATCAGGCGCAGCTGGGACATGATGTTGAGGCGGAAACCATGTCAGGCGTAGTGTGCCGGCAGAAAAGCGTCCCTGTCCTGAATGTCGGGCTTTATGTGCCGGGAGGGACAGCCCCGCTTTTCTCCACCGTGCTGATGCTGGCCATACCGGCTTCGATGGCTGGCTGCCGCAGAATTGTCCTGTGCACGCCGGCAGGCCCGGAGGGGAAGGTCTCCCCGGTCATCCTGTACTGCGCCGGATTGTGCGGCGTCACTGAAATATACAAGGTCGGAGGAGCCGTGGCTGTCGCCGCCATGGCGTACGGTACGGAGACGATACGGAAGGTTGACAAGATATTCGGACCGGGGAACAGCTATGTCATGGAGGCGAAGAAACAGGTCTCGCAGGACTGCGCCATCGATATGCCTGCCGGTCCGTCTGAGGTGATGATAATTGCTGATAAAACAGCCAGGGCCAGGTATGTGGCTTCGGATTTCCTTTCCCAGCTTGAACATGGGAAAGACAGCCAGGCGGTTCTGCTTTCCACATCAGAGAAGCTTGTGGAAGACGTTGCGGCAGAGATAGAAGCCCGGATGGACGGACTTTCCAGGAAGGATATTGTCTGCGAATCTGTCAGAAGAAGTCTTGCCGTTATCTTCGATACGGAAGATGACATGGTTGAATTCTCGAATTTCTATGCTCCCGAGCATCTCATTATCGCCACATCGGACTACAGGAAGACTTCAGAAGGGATTGTCAATGCCGGCAGTGTCTTCCTCGGGAATTATTCTACGGAAAGTGCAGGGGACTACGCTTCCGGCACCAACCACACCCTTCCGACAGGAGGATGGGCAGTGTCCTGCTCCGGTGTGAACATCGATTCTTTCAGAAAGAAGATCACCTTCCAGGAGATATCCCCCGACGGGCTGAAGAGCCTGGGTCCGGTCATAGTCCGGATGGCTCTTGCCGAAGGACTCGATGCGCACGCCAATGCCGTAAAAGTGAGACTGGACGACATCATGGAGGGATGACTATGGAACAGATGAAATCAGGCCGCAGAGAGGAGATACAGGCCCTTCTGCGCGGTAACATAAAGGATATCGTGCCTTATTCCACGGCACGGGATGACTGTAAGGCGAAAATGGACATTTATCTCGATGCGAACGAAAATCCATTTGACAATGGCGTTAACCGCTATCCGTCGCCACACCAGCCTGTCCTCAAGAAAATGCTGTCAGTACTGAAGAAAGTCCCTGTCGGAAATATTTTCCTCGGCAATGGAAGCGACGAGCCGATTGATCTTGTATTCAGGCTGTTCTGCCAGCCTGGAGCGAGCAGCATGATACAGGCAGTCCCGACTTATGGAATGTACTCTGTAGCTGCGGCAATAAATGATGTACGGGTCATTGATGTCCCGCTCACAGAAGATTTCGGGCTTGATGCCGGGCTTCTTCTTTCCCGGGTAGAGCCGGACACGAAGATAATATTCCTGTGTTCGCCGAACAATCCTTCAGGGAACCTGCTTGACCGTAATGAAATAATCCGGATACTTGACACGTTCGAAGGCATAGTCGTGGTCGATGAGGCCTATATCGACTTTGCCGGTACAGAAAGCCTTACGTCTCTTCTGGGCCGGTACCCACGCCTGATCGTGCTGCAGACTTTGTCCAAGGCATGGGGAATGGCCGGCCTGAGGATAGGACTTGCTATCGCGGACAGCTACATAGTGGATGTGATGTCAAGGGTGAAGTATCCGTACAATATCAGTGTCCTCGACCAGTCGGCTGCCGAAGAACGACTCGCCGACCCGATGGCGTCTATGGATAAGGTGAAAGTCATCGTTGATGAACGCCGGAGGCTTGAAAAGGCATTGTCCGGGCTCCCTCAAGTGGAAAAAGTCTGGCATTCGGATGCCAATTTCCTTCTTGTAAGATTCAAGGACAAGGACAAGGTATTCTCAGGACTCATCTCCCAGGGAATAATAGTCAGGGACCGGTCTTCAGCATACAATTGCGAAGGCTGTCTCAGGATTACAGTAGGAACTCCTGATGAGAACAACAGGCTTTTGTCCGTACTTGGGAGTGCCATGGCAGATGACGAGGCAGGACCGGACGAATCCCTGTCCATGTATGACGGGGCCGGGAGGAAAGCCTCGTGCTGCAGAAAGACAGGGGAGACTTACATATGCGTACGTACGGACCTTGACAATTTCAGACCCCCGAGAATAGCCTCAGGTCTCGGTTTCCTTAACCACATGCTTGAGCAGATCGGCTACCATGCCGGCATCTCTCTTGACATTGTGTGCTACGGCGACCTGGAAACGGATGACCACCACACTGTCGAAGATGTGGCAATCGCCCTTGGAGACTGTCTGAAGCTGGCTCTCGGAGACAAGTCCGGCATCGGGCGTTACGGCTTTTCACTGCCGATGGATGAAGCTGAAGCTACCGTTCTGTTGGATCTTGGAGGCCGTATCGATTTCCTTTGGGATGTGGTGCTGTCCGGAGAAAGGATCGGAGATGTCTCATCCATGATGTTTCCGCATTTCTTCAAGTCCCTTTCGGAACATCTCCAGTGCAATCTGCATATAAAAGCGCGCGGAGGAAACGACCATCATATCATGGAGGGGGTGTTCAAGGCTTTTGCCCGGGCATTGAAAGAAGCCGTCAGGAGAGACGCCGGAGATGTTTCGGTACCCAGCAGCAAAGGCAGCCTCTGACGTGCAGGTGCCCAACCTCCGGAGTGGCCAAGACGGGATACAAGGACAATCTATAATTGGAAAGAGACTCTTATGATAGGAATAATAGATTATGACGCAGGTAATATCAGGTCTGTGGAAAACTCTCTGAAAAGGCTTGATACCGAATATGTCGTGACATCAGACACAGGTCTTCTCGCTTCATGCGACCACCTTATCCTGCCTGGTGTAGGCGAAGCCGGATGGGCGATGGAAAAGCTTGATTGCTGTGGACTTTCCGACTTTATCAGGCGGACTGACAAACCTCTTCTCGGCATTTGCCTGGGTATGCAGTTGCTCTGTTCCTGGTCGGAGGAAGGGAATACAGGATGTCTCGGCATCTTCTCCTGCAAGGTCAGACACTTCAATTCAATATTGTCTCCGGGACACGGACTGAAAATCCCTCATGTAGGATGGAACAGTATCACATCTTTGGAATCAGACCTTTTCGACGGGCTCGAAGACGGGGCTTATGTTTATTTCGTGCATTCGTATTGCGCCTGCCTGGATGAAAATACGGTATCTGTGACGGAATACGGGATACCGTTCAGCTCGTCCCTGCGGAAAGACAATTTCATGGGATGCCAGTTTCATCCGGAGAAGAGCGGGGATGCAGGCGAGAAGATAATTGAAAATTTCCTGAAGATACAATGACGGATTATCCGACATCCGTCCAACCCGATACCGGACATGATAAGAATTATACCAGCAATAGACCTGATCGGCGGGAAATGTGTCCGTCTTTCACAAGGGGATTACGCACGGGGCAAAATATATAACGAGAACCCCCTTGACGTGGCCAGAATGTTTGAAGACTGTGGAATATCAATGCTTCATCTCGTAGATCTGGATGGAGCCAGATCCGGCAGCCCTGCAAATCTCGGTATATTGGAAACAATCGCCGCACGTACGTCTTTGAAAGTGGAATTCGGCGGAGGCCTGAAGGATGAGACCGCCTTGGAATCCGCCTTTGATGCGGGGGCATGCAGGGCAATCTGCGGCAGCGTCGCGTGTTCTGCTCCGGAGCTGTTCGGCGCATGGCTTCACAGATATGGCAGCGACCGACTTGTCCTCGGAGCTGATGCCAGAGACGGAATGGTGGCTGTAAACGGATGGAAGGACAACACGTCCGTCAAGCTGGAGGATCTTCTGCATACATTCCTGCCTGAAGGACTCAGGACTGCCATAGTCACGGATATTTCCAGGGACGGGATGCTTTCAGGACCTTCTGTCGAACTCTACATACAGCTCATGTCCAGATTCCCTGAGTTGGAGATAGTGGCAAGCGGAGGAGTCGGCAGCCTTAAGGATGTCGAGGCTCTTGACAATGCCGGGGTGGCTTCAGTCATAGTCGGGAAGGCACTTTATGAAGGGCGCATCTCCATGAAGGAACTCGCCGCTGTCCAGGAAGGATCCCTTATCCGTTGAACCTTTCCCGAATTATAATTTCAGAAGATGCTTGCGAAAAGAATCATACCGTGTCTGGACATCAAGGACGGACAGACAGTCAAAGGAATTAATTTCCTGGGTCTCAGATCAGTGGGCGATCCGGTGGAACTTGCTGCTGCCTATTCGGAACAAGGTGCTGACGAACTTGTATTCCTGGATGTAAGTGCTACAGTGGAGGGCCGCAAGGCTTTTGCCGGTCTTGTCGAGCGCATTGCAGAGAAAATCAATATTCCGTTTACAGTAGGTGGAGGCATTTCCTCAGTGGAAGACGCGTCCATTCTCCTGCGTGCCGGTGCAGACAAGGTCTCCATTAACAGCGCTGCTGTCAGGAATCCTTTCTTGATTTCCGATATTGCCTCCAGGTTTGGCTCACAGTGTGTGGTCGTGGCGATTGATGCCAGGAATATCGATGGTGTCTGGAAGGTCACCACACATGGAGGAAGCCGTGCTTCAGACAAGGAACTTTTCTCGTGGGCGGTCCAGGCAGAAGAATACGGTGCCGGAGAGATATTGTTCACCTCCATGGACCATGACGGTACTTGCGGCGGCTATGCATGCGCAGAATGTCGGACTCTTTCAGATCTCCTTGGCATTCCTGTCATAGCTTCCGGCGGCGCAGGCAATGCCGGGCATATAGCGGAAGTCCTTTCTGATGATGGCGGGTGTGCGGATGCTGCACTTGCCGCCTCGGTCTTTCACTATGGCGAAATCATGATACCGGACTTGAAGCAGGAGCTTGCAGCCTCAGGCATCCCTGTCCGCGTATAATTGCCAGACTGAAGAATATTTATGACAACAAACAACAAAATGTTATTATGATAGACATTGATTTCGAACTTGACAGCCTTGATTTTGAAAAAAACAAGGATTCTCTTATCCCGGCCATCATTCAGGATGATGCCACACTGAAAGTGCTCATGCTTGGCTATGTGAACCGCCAGGCTCTTGAAATGACCATCTCCTCAGGGAAAATGACGTTTTTCAGCCGCACCAGGCAATGCCTGTGGACCAAAGGCGAGACCAGCGGCAACTTCCTGACTGTAAAAAGTATCCATGCGGACTGTGACATGGATACGCTTCTTGTCCGTGCGGAACCCTCAGGTCCGGTATGCCATAAGGGTACAGCCAGCTGTTTCAATACTGATACTGAAGAGGGATTTATACGGGAACTTCAGAAAATCATCCGGAAACGCCAGTCTGATAGGCCGGAGGGATCATACACGGTAAGGCTTTTTGACAAAGGAACAAACAAGATAGCCCAGAAAGTGGGTGAAGAGGCTGTAGAGACGGTAATTGAAGCTGTTGCAGGCAATGATCCGGCAATGATTTATGAGGCGTCTGACCTCATTTATCATCTGCTTGTCCTGCTTGTTCACAAGGGATTGTCTATTTCAGACCTTGAGAAAGAACTGTCCAGAAGACACAAATGATTATCCGAAACCGGCTCGGTGCGGAAAACGTATTCTTGCCGGACAATAATACCATATAACGATGAGGCGGCCATGGAGAACATGGCCGCCTCATCTTAACCAAAAGTACAGCACGCGTTGTCCGGAGTCCCGTAACATGGCCCCGGATATTTTGTTTTACTTAAGACCGATGACACAGATGGCTACCCTGTTCCTGGCCGGT
>CALVDP010000075.1 GCA_944326315.1 uncultured Bacteroidales bacterium | reverse complement strand
TCGAACCCCCGGAGCCTTTCAGCTCAACAGTTTTCAAGACTGCCGTAATCGACCACTCTACCACCTCTCCAGTATTTGACTCCCTTTCTTCAACTCTCTTCCGAAAGGGAGTGCAAAGATAACAAAAAATTCTTTCCCTACAAAAAATACCCCGTTTTTTTGCATTTTTTTGCAGCGATCCGGTCTTTCCGACCAAGAAACATGCGCCGCAGTCAAATGTCTACTTCTCTTCCTTAGTGAAAAAACGCCACTGGAAAAATATCAGATAAAACGCTCCGCATGTCACGCAACTGTCAGCGAAATTGAATACAGGTGCGAAAAAGCGGAAAGGATTGCCGCCGATCAAAGGCATCCACTCCGGGAACGTAGTATCGATTATCGGGAAATAGAACATGTCCACTACCTTGCCGAAAAAGAACGGCGCATAGCCGCCTCCCTCAGGAAGGAAGCTTGCCACCGAAGTATATGTCGATGCATCGAAAAGCAGCCCATAGAACAGGCAGTCGATAATATTTCCGACAGCGCCAGCCGTAATCAGCGTCAGCCCTGCAATGACTCCGACCGGCGTCTTCGCTTTCTTCAGCAATCCGCGTATCCAGTATATCAGCGCACCGGCCAGTACCACACGGAAAAGGGACAGCAGCAGCTTGCCTGTCTGGCCTCCGAACTTCATACCGAAAGCCATCCCCTCATTCTCGATGAAATAGATCTGGAACCAGTTGCCTATTACATTGAAATGCTCCCCTATGGTCATGTTAGTCTTGACCAGTATCTTGATGATCTGATCAATCACTACCAGCAACACTCCGAGAATCAGAAACTTTGCTCCTCTTGACAACTTCATCTAACTGTCATTTGTTCTTGTTGAGCATTTCCTTGGCCTCGACAGTCAGAGTTGCATGCGGCACAAGGCGCAGCCTTTCCTTCGGTATCAGCTTGCCGGTCACACGGCATACGCCGTAAGTCTTGTTCTCGATACGCACCAGGGCAGCCTCAAGATTCTGAATAAACTTGTACTGACGCTGTGCAAGCTGGCCGGCCTCCTCTTTTGAAAGGGTAGACGCACCTTCTTCCATCACCTTGAATGTCGGTGACGTATCCTCGATATCATTACTGGAATCATGGGTCACGACATCCCTCAAGGTCTTGTACTCTTTTTTAGCCTTTTCAAGCATATCCAGAATAATGGCCTTGAACTCCTGGAGTTCCTCGTCACTGTAACGGACCTTTTCTGTTCCGTCTGTTTTCATATCTTCTGACATAACCTAATAATATGTTTGTTTTTCTTCAAATTATTCTGAAACAGTCTTCTCTACGGCAATATATATGACCGCATCGCCCCATTCCACTTCGCTGGCACCGCCTTTTTCCGAAACCGGTCCGACTGAAATCGACCTGGACAATGTCTGTGCGGAAACATAGTCACGAAAACTGTCCAATGCTCCGGAAATCTCTTCGGCATCAGCACCGTCGGCATATATCTTCACGGCAATCTTGTCTGTGACATCGAAGCCGCTTCCTTTCCTCAGATTCTGTATCCTGTTGATCAGTTCCCTGGCAATACCTTCCTTCTTCAGATCGTCAGTGACCGTAATGTCCAGTGCCAGGGTAAGCGGTCCGTCAGAAGCGACAAGCCATCCAGGCATATCCTCGGAAGATATCTCATAGTCCCCTTTTGAAAGTCTGACATCACCTGACGGCAAATGCATCACATACGGCTCACCCGAAGCCTCGGAAGACTGAATGGCCGTTATCTCATCCTGTGCAAGAGCTGCAAATGCGGAAGCTATCTCCTTCATCTGCTTCCCGTAAATCTTGCCCAAGGTCTTGAAATTAGGCTTGATCTTCTTGGTAATAAGGCCCGCCGTATCCGGAATGAATTCCGCTTCCTTCACATTGACTTCTCCGAGCAGGAGCGTCTTCACTTTCTCAAGCTGCTCCTTGACCTTGCCGTCAATGACAGGAATGACAATTTTTGACAACGGCTGACGCACCTTGATATTCACCTTGCGCCTGAGAGCCAGAACCATGGACGATGCCCTCTGCGCCAGCTCCATACGTTCCTCAAGATCCTTGTCCACCACCGTCTCGTCGTAGACCGGCATAGACTCATAGTGCACAGACTCCGCACCAGGGACAAGGTCAAGATACATACGTTCCATAAAGAACGGGGCAATAGGGGCCGCCAGCTTGGCTACGGACACAAGTATCCGGTACAGCGTCTGATAAGCCGACAGCTTGTCCTCATCCATCGTGCCTCCCCAGAATCTCTTGCGGCCGAGACGAACATACCAGTTGCTGACATGGTCACACACGAAATCCTGTATAAGGCGTCCTGCATCTGTCACATCATATTTCTCATATGCTGCCGTGACATCTTTCACAAGGGTATTGAGCAAAGAGATGATCCACCTGTCCAGTTCCGGCCTGTCCTTCACAGGTATCTGAGGTGCAGCCGGATCGAAGCGGTCGATATTCGCATACAAGGCGAAGAACGAATACGTGTTATACAATGTCCCGAAGAACTTCCTCCGTATCTCGTCCACACCTGCCTCGTCAAATTTCAGATTGTCCCACGGCTGGGAATTGGTGAGCATATACCATCTCAGGGCATCCGGACCGAATTTGTCCAGGACAGCAAAAGGATCCACCGCATTGCCAAGCCTCTTGCTCATCTTGTTCCCATCCTTGTCCAATACAAGACCGTTGGAAATGACATTCCTGAAGGCACACTTTCCGCTCACCATCGTATTTATGGCATGAAGGGTATAGAACCATCCGCGTGTCTGGTCCACGCCCTCGGCAATAAAATCTGCAGTACAGCCGAATTTCGGAGAGCCAAGATTCCTCAGGCCTTCCTGGGCGTAAGGCATTGCTCCCGAGTCAAACCATACGTCAATGAGGTCGGTCTCCCTGGTCATCTTCTTCCCGGAGGCTGACACAAGATATATCTGGTCGACATAAGGCCTGTGGAGGTCAATCCTATCATAATTCTCCTTCGACATGTCCTCCGGATCAAAACCTTTCTCTTTCAGTGGATTAGATGTCATTATACCGGCTGCGACAGAAGCCTCGATCTCGGCATAAAGTTCCTTGAGAGAGCCAATGCACTTCTCCTCCTTGCCGTCGTCAGTCCTCCATACAGGCAGAGGAGTCCCCCAGAAACGGCTTCTGGACAAATTCCAGTCCTGTATGTTCTCAAGCCACTTGCCGAAACGTCCCGATCCTGTGGATTCTGGCATCCAGTTGATAGTGTTGTTGAGCTCTATCATCTTGTCTTTCACAGCCGTAGTCCGTATAAACCATGAATTGAGAGGATAATACAAGACCGGCTTGTCAGTCCTCCAGCAATGCGGATACGTATGCACGTGCTTCTCTATCTTGAACGCCTTGCCCTGCTGTTTGAGCATCACACAGAGATCGACGTCAAGTGTCGGGGCATCCGGAGCCAGAGAGGCATCGTATGCATTCTTGACATACCTGCCGGCAAATTCCCTGTATTCATCAGATACGTTCGCCGCCACATAAGAAGGATCCATATCCTCGATCCTGTAGAAACGGCCCTTTCTGTCCACCTGCGCCTGACGGTCCCCGTTGCGGTCCACGACCATCAGCGGCGGCACTCCGGCAGCCTTGGCCACCCTGTCATCGTCAGCACCGAATGTAGGTGCGATATGGACTACACCCGTAGTCCCGGCGTCTGTCGTCACATAGTCACCGGCAATTACCCGGAATGCGCCCTCACCAGGATTGAACCACGGTATCAGCTGACGGTACGAAATGCCGACCAGCTGCCTGCCCTTGAATTTCCCGTCAAGCACCTTGTACGGCACAAGCTTGTCACCAGGCTTGTAGTCTTCCAGCGCCATACCGGCTGCCTTAGGGTTGAAATGTTCCCCAAGAAGAGCTTCCGCCACCACATAGACGGCAGGTGCTCCTGTATATGGATTGAACGACAATACTCTTATATAATCTATGGACGGACCTACGCACAACGCCGTATTGGATGGCAATGTCCATGGCGTCGTGGTCCAGGCCAGGAAATAGACAGGAACCGGACAGCCTTCATAAAGCGCAGCCGACATGTCATCCTTCACGACTTCGAACTGAACTACGGCCGTCGTGTCCTTGACATCTCTGTAGCATCCGGGCTGGTTCAGTTCGTGAGAACTCAGTCCGGTACCGGCCGCAGGTGAATAAGGCTGTATCGAATAGCCTTTATACAGAAGCCCCTTCCCGTATATGTCCTTAAGCAGATACCACAATGTCTCGATATACCTGTTGTCATAAGTGATATACGGGTCATCCATATCCACCCAATATCCGATTCTTTCCGTGAGGTTCACCCACTCTTTCGTATACTTCATCACCTCCTTGCGGCAGGCATTGTTGTATTCCTCCACGCTTATCTTGGTGCCTATATCTTCCTTGGTGATCCCGAGCATCTTCTCGACCCCAAGCTCCACGGGAAGGCCATGAGTGTCCCAGCCGGCACGCCTGTCCACCCTGTATCCGCTCTGGGTCTTGTACCGGCACACGGCATCCTTGATCGACCTGGCGATCACATGATGAATTCCCGGCATTCCGTTGGCTGAAGGAGGCCCCTCAAAGAAGATGAATTCAGGAGCGCCGTTCCTGACCTCCAGAGACCGTCTGAATGCATTGTTCTTCTTCCATCTCTCAAGTATCTCATTCCCGGCTGCTACCAGATCCAGGCCCTTGTATTCCCTAAAACTCATAGTATTTTTATTATCCTGTTCTTATCCTTTTTTCGTCATTTGCGATAAATTTAATTATTTTTGCAGCGACGAATTTTAATCTGCAAATATAATATAAAAAATGAATATTCTAGATATCGCGCTGCTGGTATGCCTTATTCCCGCCCTCATCCAAGGTCTTAGAAAAGGATTTATAGCTCAGGTAGTTGCCATAATATCCCTGGTGCTGGGCGGGTGGCTTGCCTACCATTTCTCATCCGTTGTCACAGGATGGCTGGAACAGTGGCTCGACATCTCCGGACCTGCACTCGGCATACTGTCATTCATACTCATATTCGTGGTGGTGATCACCGTGCTCTTCCTCCTCGGCAAAGTCCTGGAGGCAAGTGTCAAGATAATACTGCTCGGATGGCTCAACAAGCTTCTGGGACTGGTATTTGCCCTCTTCAAATATGCGCTTGTCATAGGTCTGCTGATTATCCTGTTCGATTCCATCAACGGCAAATTCGACTTCGTGTCAGAATCATACCTTGACTCGTCATTCATGTATTCCGGGCTCAGGTCAGTATCCTATGCCGTATTCCCTTACCTGAAAAGCCTGTTCGCATAAATCCACACATCATGGCAAAAATCATATTGATCGAAACTTCTACGGACCTGTGCTCCGTGGCACTCTCTGAAAACGAGGAAATACTTGCCTACAAGGAAAGTTCCGAGCCTCGGAAACATGCGTCTCTGACGGCCGTATTCGTTAAGGACGTGCTTGATAGTTGCGGACTCGTACCTGGAGACTGCGATGCCGTATGCGTAAGCAAGGGGCCCGGCTCATACACGGGGCTGAGGGTCGGGGTATCCACTGCGAAAGGTCTGTGCTTCGGAGGCAGCATTCCATTGTTGTCGACAGGCACGCCTGATGTCCTGGCCTGGCAGGCAATCTCGGAAGGTCTTCTCCCTGACGGATGCAAGTATATTGTACCGATGATTGATGCCAGACGTATGGAGGCATATACAGCAGTGTTTGACACTGCCGGCAGACAGACAAGAGAGACAATGCCGGAGATTTTCACCCCGGAGAGTTTCAGCGGGCTGCTTGAAGAAGGCAGGGTGCTTTTCATCGGAGATGCTGCCGACAAATGCTCGAAGGTCATTGCCCACGATAATGCATTTTTCGTCAACTGCTGCCCGAAAGCATCGTCCATGGCAGTGCCGGCATACGCGGCATACAAGGAAAAACGGCTCGAAGACGTAGCGTACTTCGAACCGTTCTATCTAAAGGAGTTTGTCGCGACCGTAAGCAGGAAGAAACTTTTCTAAAGCACTTCTGCCAACGCTTTCTTCAGGGAAGCCGCATCAGTCACCACCTTGTCGGAAAGCTGTCCGTCGACAATCAGGAAATAAGCAGGCAACGAACTAAGATTGTATTTGCCTATTACCGGTGAGTTCTGTCCCAGTCCGTCACAAACGTTTGTCCATTCCAGACCCTGTGCAGACACTACACGCTCCCAGGACGGCTTGTCAGTAGCTATTGCCACCTGATATATGTCCAGTCCCCTACCTTTATAAGTATCATATATACCCTTGAGGACATCCAGATTGAACATTTTCTGCAAAGCATCGGCAGGAGACCAGAAATACAGCAGTACAACCTTTGAATCAAGGTCACTCAGCCGGACCTTTTTCCCATTGATATCAGGTAGCTCAATATCAAGATAGCCGATCTGTTCCGCCGTCTGCAGCCTTACCCGCATCTCAAGTTCACGTGACCGTACATCGGCCTCATCCTTCAATGCCCTGACATATTTGGAATCAGGATATACCATGGCCAGGGAATCCGCCACATTCTTGAAATGCAAGGCATCTGTATCCTGCGAGAAAACATAGAAACTTCCCGCTACAGTCTGATAGAACACAGGTATTACAGACAGTGACTTGGAATTCTCCATCACATACCTGACACACTTTCTGTAATAGTCCGTATAGTATTTTGTCATTTCCGAAGACAGTGCGGCGACTTTCTTCCCGTCATTCCCTGCTTCCCTTATTTCCGTAGCGAGAGAATCCATACCGGCAGAGAAACTCTCGTAATCTTTTTCCACCTTTTCCAGTTTCTGCGATTCCTCCGAGCCGCTGACACTGTATGTACCCGATGTGTCCGCTACGACATGGACATCGTCACCGGACTCAAGGAGAAGTGAAGCAAGCTTTCTGCCACCCTTGTATATATATATGAAATCAGGGTCTCCTTTCTCCAGACTGACCTTGTAGGTGAATTTGCCGGATTCATCAGTCTTGACAGTGTCCAGCACATCGTAACGGCTGACATTCTGCTGCATCAGCACTATGTCCGCCGACGGTGCATCCTTGATCTCGGCCGAAATCCTTGCCGGCCTGTCACACGAATGGAATATCATGGCTGCAGCGATGAACGCCATGCCGCAACCTGTAAGTCTACAGCTTGTCATACTCAGTAGATATTGATTGGGCTATCTGCCTGAATTTCTCCTCTGTAAGTTCAAGCTTCTTCTTTCTGAAATCCATGTCGGACTCGGTGTTCAGAGGCACAAGATGTATGTGGGTGTGAGGCACCTCCATTCCAAGGACAGCCACCCCCACTCTCTTGCACGGCACTGCAGCCTCTATCGCTTTCGCCACTTTCCTGGCAAAAGACCAGAGTCCGGAGTATGTATCCTCATCCAGGTTGAAGATATAATCCTGTTCAGTCTTCTTGGGGATGACAAGTGTATGGCCTTCCGCCAGAGGATTAATGTCCAGGAAGGCATAATAGTCCTCGTTTTCCGCCACTTTATATGACGGTATCTCCCCGGATGCAATTCTTGTGAAAATCGTAGGCATGACTATAATGTTATATCCAATATCTCGAACTTGATAATACCTGAAGGAACCTTCGCTTCAACGATTTCACCCTTGGAGTGTCCCATCAGAGCCCTTCCTATAGGTGTGGTGGCAGCCAGTTTCCCTGCAGCGAAGTCCGCCTCGCTCTCACCTACGAGAGAAAACTCCATGATCTGCTTGGTATTGAGGTTCTTTACCTTGACCTTGTTCAACATCTGCACCTTGTCCGTTCCAATCTGGGATTCGTCTATCACCCTTGCGTTGGCGACCAGGTCCTGAAGCTTGGATATATTCAGTTCCAGAAGTCCCTGGGCTTCACGTGCGGCCTCATATTCGGCATTTTCCGACAAGTCACCCTTATCACGTGCCTCGGCTATCTGCGCCGAAATCACCGGCCTCTGGGCTATGGCATCAGCCAATTCCTTCTTTAGCTTGTCAAGGCCGTCCTGTGTCATATAATGTATTGCCATAATTTATTTATATTAAATTAATTAAACACTTATTTCAAACCAGCTGCACCTACAATGAGGCAACAACTAAAATGGAGGTGACCCAAATCACTTTCGGTCACCTTCCATTATCTTTCCAGGGAGAGACTGGCACTGTAACAATCCGGCATGCAAATATCCGGAAAACAATACCAGACTAGTAGCCTGATCCTTACGGACCGGATGTCTTTCAGGTCATACTCCCGTCTTATCCGATCAATGCAAATATAATAATAATTTCGGGTAAAAGCAATTCCATACAGATTATTACATCTGCCTCCCGGATTACTTCCATACTCGTGCCAATCCCGAGCGTGTGACCAAAAGTCACTTTTTCATCCTCATACGTCTTTCTTCGAAAGACTGGCCCCATCCGAACCCCCTGCACCCCCTATTAGGGGGATATCGCTTCCTCCGGTCGCGGTCCCTTCGGGACTTTTAAGTCATCCTCCTTACATCGGACTTCGTCCTCCATAGAGGTAATTCTCTGAAATTCATTCCATACATTTCATCGAATTCACGGTACAATATGACGAACAATGTGCAATTGTACTCGCACAAAAAATTTTGTTTAATGGCAACAATAAAAAAAGACCCCGGAGAAATGATTCTCCAGGGTCCTGTCTGTAAAAACGGCAGCTTCCTACTCT
>CALVDP010000074.1 GCA_944326315.1 uncultured Bacteroidales bacterium | reverse complement strand
CCCCTGCCTCATCGGGCACCAGTCAAAGCTTATAGACAATGACTCACCATCAGGAATACCGTCTATTGCAGGCAAAACAATACCTGCCTGATAACCTGTCTTTCCGAATTTCAGATAATTCCTCTGCAGGTATATGCACTCGCTTTCTTTCTTACCGTCTGCCCACACTCTCAGCATCTCATACCCCTTTGCTTCAAGGGCCTCCAATGCAGAGACTCCGTCAACTTTCGGTGTAGGAAGCTGAGGGCAATATGCATCCAGATCATCTGTTTCAACAGTCTGTCCGGCTGATCCGCCACTGCCACCGACTTCTGACCACGGGTCAAGCCACTCGAAATCTTCTGAGAAATAAATGGCTTCAACAGGACGCTCCCCTGTTATTTCAGTTGCCATAATATTCATGTATGGGGTTGCAGTCCCAGCATAATACCCGTTTACAGTCACAATCCAGCCATCCAAATCACTAAGACCTAACGATTCAGGGGCATCAATTATGGTTGCAGAAAGGACGGAGGCGTCTGTCACCGAAACTATGTTACCCCTCAAAATGCCACTGAATGTCACATACTCTCTTGATTTTGAAGTATAACTGTCAAATCCTTCGGTTATATCCTTCGGTGTACCATATTCAGCTGCAGCACTACCTGTCTTTTCAAATTCATCGCACTGCAGTACAGCCGGAAGTCCACTGTCAGAAGACTTGTCCCCAGAGAAAGACACCTTGTCCCCGACAGCAAGGGAAGACGGATCTGTCACGACATACAGGTTGGAAGTACCGTCAGAAACTACTACTCCGTTGACTGTCAGTGCCATCACCTGCGCATCAGGCACTATTATCACTCTACCGTCAGGATAGTTGACTACATCAGAAATAGAAGACTCAGGCACATCCCTATACTTATCCCCTTCCTGGGAAATGGACACGATGTCCTGGCTGGCAAGGGTGCTGCCTTTGAATACCAGGTCGGCTGTACGCGGGTTGTCGACAGCACCGTCTCTCAAATTGTCACTGACAGATATAGTAACATCTGTAGTACCGGACCCGGTAGCTGGCTCGATAGTGACCCATTCCGGCACATCCGCTATCCACTGGGCATCGGAGTATACCGTTATCATCTGAGGCTGGGCGCCCTCTGCGGCAAAGCTCAAGGAAGAAGCACTCGCCAGGACGGCCTTCGCCATAGGGTCCTCCTCATTCTGGCAGCCTGCCAGCAGGACAGAGCCTGCTGCAAGCAACGCCGTCATCAAATATATTCTGCTTATTGATTTCATCGCTTATAATTTTAAAAATCAAGACCGTCTTCCCAGTTAGGGTTCTGCTCGAGATTGTGGTTAAGATTACGCTGGTTTCTCGGAATCGGGTAGAGATAATCCCTGTCCGGGGTAAATCCCTGGCGGACATCTGAGCTGAGACTTGCGTAACCGCCTTCTCCTTCCCCGCCTACCAGTATCATTTCAGAACCGATCTTGTAAGCGGTCACACCGTCCGGAAGATCAGATGGTGCGCTGTCCCCGCTGTAAAGGCAAATATCAGCCACACCGTCTCCGGTAAGGTCGTACTGGCCTGCCCCAGGGAAATACATTCCGTATATAGCCTGGTCAAAGCATTCGCCTGCAGCCCATCTCATCAGGTCATAATACCTGAATCCTTCCTGTGCAAGCTCTATTGCACGCTCTCTGCGGATCTCAAGGATCACGCCCTTGTTCGCTCCGTCCACATTTGTGAATCCGTAATCGGCGCTGCTCAGATACCAGTCAGGGCTGGCATTGGCGGCTGCCAGATCAAGCGCAGGCATACCTGCTCTGCTGCGGATTTCATTTATGGAGATGTCCAGGTCTTCCTGAGTGAGGGTACCCAGCTCGGCCTTAGCCTCGGCATAGTTGAGAAGCACCTCAGCATATCTGTAGACAGGAAGGTCGTTCGTAGAACGGTCATTACGGTCTACCTGTCCTCCGGAAGCAGTAGGCTCCTGGACGAACTTTATAGGCTGGTAGCCTGTCACACAGGCGGAGAAATCAGGTGCCAGCACTTCAGTCTCCCCGATTCTGGTATAGCCGAGTCCGCGTACTGTCTGGGCAAGACGAGGATCCCTGTCCTTCATCTCGTCGGCAAACTGCATCGTCTGCCACCCTTGTCTGTCGGTAAAGCGGGACCCGTCTGCCATCTGATAGAGACATACCATCTTCCTGGTCATGCCAGGACGACCCTGTGTAGCCAGCAGTGAATACGCTGTACCGTTATGGTGTATGGCGAGACTGTAGTCAAACTTGATGGCAAGGATATACTCGTCGGTATTTGCATCTTCAGCTGTAAACAGGCTCAGGTAGTCTGATTCAGGATGCCCCGTATTGTAAAGGCTGTATGGACCGTCGTCAATTAACTCCTTGGCAGCTGCAGCAGCCTGCTCCAGATAATATGTGTAGTCATTGCCCTCAAGAGTGAGTTGGTGATACTTTCTGAATGTACCTTCAAACAGGCAGAAACGTGCCTTCAATGCAAGGGCCGCCCATTTGTTCACACGGAACGGTCCGGTGGATGATGACGAGAATTTCTCGGTAGGAAGATTATCAATGGCATAGTTGACATCCTCAAGCATCTTGGTCATGATCAGTTCTCTTGAATCCCTCGGATTATAGAGAGCCTCGTCGTCCGATCCAAGCTGTGTGTCATACCACGGCACATCCCCGAATCTCTTCACTTTCTCGAAATAGAAATATGCCCTGAAAAATCTGGTCACAGCAGTATATTTCACAAGAGCAGCCTCATCCTCGCACTGCTGAGGTGCATATTCAAGAAGGGTATTCATCTTCCGGAGATCAGTCCAGGTCCAGCCTCCGCCGTCATCAGGGACAATCCTCTTAGTTCCTCCGATTATCTCATCTGAAAGCGTATATTCAACATACTGGTCGCTCTGCTCGTCATACGGAGACTTGTCCAAAAGGTTGTTGTAGAATGTGTTGCTGAACAGCTGCAGATCTGTCTCAGTCCTGAAATAGGATTCAGGCGACAGTTCATCCTGCGGAACCTTGTTCAGCATATCCTCGCAGGAAGACAGGGTCAAAACAGCCGCTGACAGCATTAAAATATATTTTTTCATTTCTGTTATCATTTAAAAAGTGATGTCAATTCCGAACATGAATGTCTTCTGCCAAGGATAGTAAGCATTGTTGTATGCATCGTCTCTGCTTATGGCAGCCTCAGGATCGATATAAGCGCTGTTCTTCTTTATCGGAGACCAGTAGCACAGGTTCTCACCGGAGAAATATACCCTGACCTGATCCACGCCTATCTTCTTGGTAAGTCTCTCAGGAATGGTATAACCCACTGTGAGGTTCTTGAGCCTGAGATACCTGATATTCTGGAGGTAACGGTCATTGACATAACTCAGCGGACCGGAAGTGGCCGAGTAGGCCATAGGTCTTGTGAAATATGCATCCCTGTTGTCCTCAGCCCATACCTTGTCAAGGAAGTTCTCTGGAAGATAGCTAAGGTACGGATATGAGTAAGGCCCCCAGAAAGGCATGCTCTGCCCGTCAGGATACCAGTAATGATTTCCTACACCCTGGAAGAAGATGGAGAAATCGAAACCGTACCAGTTGAAGCCGAAATTGAATCCATACTGGAAGCTAGGGAGAGAATTGCCCAGAATCTCCTGGTCGCCAGGGTTGTCCACTGTATTGCCGCCGACGCTGAGAATGCCGTCATCGTTGGTATCCAGGAACTTCAAGTCACCGGCCTGCCATCCTCCGGTCACCCTGTTGTTTATCATACTGAGGTCCACTTCGCTTGCATAAGCCTGGGCCTCTTCAGTTGACTGGAAAAGACCGCCTGTCCTGAATCCCCAGATTTCACCGATCTCCTGTCCTTCATAAAACAGGTCGGTAGAATTAAGATCAGGAATCACCTTATCCTTGTTGTTGTCGTATTTGGTGATAATACTCTTATAATCACTGAGATTAGCCCCGATATTATATGCAAACGGCTTGCCTGCAAGCATGAACTGGTCTCTCCATGTAGCTGAGATTTCATATCCTGAAGTACGGAGGTCCGCAGTATTCATGTCAGGAGAGTCTGAGCCATATACAGCCGGCAGTTCAATGCCGTCCGTAAGCATGTCCTTTGTATCACGGATATATCCTTCAACAGTGAAACTGAGCCTGTCATCAAACATTCCGAGGTCTATACCGACGTTCCACTGCTGGGTCGTCTCCCATGTGAGATCTGAAGCCACAGGCTTGGAAATCGTCGCATATTGGGCCATTGTAGACCCTTCGCCAAATGAATAAGCGTCGAAATTGTTTATGGAAATAGTACGGAGGTATGCGTAATAAGAACTTACGTTCTGGTTTCCGAGACTACCGAAAGAAGCTCTAAGCTTGAGATTGCTGACCTTATCCTTGGCAGGCTCGAAGAACGGCTCCTCGGAAATTCTCCATCCGAGTGAGGCGGAAGGGAAAAATCCCCAACGGCTTCCGGCCGCGAATCTGGAGGTACCGTCATACCTTCCGCTGACCTCAAAAAGATATCTGCCCTTATAATCATAATTAATACGGGCGAATGCGCCGAAAAGCGCATATTCATTCTGACCTCCGCTCACCGATGTAAGAGTGTTGCCCTCATCGTCAGGAGCCACAAGATCAAGGTCATTGAGATCTTCACTCAGGAGGTTCTGTCCTGAAGCAGAAAAATCCTTCCTGTACTGGGACTCGTAGTTGATACCGGCCACTCCGGAGAGATGGTGGGCATTGTTGAATGTCTCATCATAGCTGACAAAGACATTCGTTGAATAATAATTCCACGTGTCCGCCGACTCTGTCAGTATGTTGAGTCCTGCACCGGTGTCATATATTCCGAGCTCCTCACCAGGATTCTCCCTGTACTGGAAAGGCACCTTGCGCTGGGTATCCCTGTTCTGGTGCATCCTGTATGTGAAGTTTGCGGTAATCTTCAAAGTCTTGAACGGAGAAATGACCAGTTCTGATGTGTTGGCGAAATCAGTCCTTCTCTCCCAGTTCTGGTCCTTGCCTTCTGCAAGAATAATATGACGGCCATTCGCTATCTTGTAGTCAAGATACGGCGTGCTGTAGAGCCATGAGCCGTCAGGGTTCTGCATAGGGAAGCAGGCAAGAGCATGACGTGCACTGTATGCCAGCACGTTCTGGATATTTCCTTCCGGAGCGACGAAATTGTATGTAGAACTGTAGAATGAAGTATTATTGGAGAAAGTCGCCCATTTGTTGATTCTGAAATCAATCTTAGAACGGAGATTGTATTTCTTGAATACATCAGGATTTTGCTTGAGAATACCTGTCTGACGGTCAAAGGCACCTGACACGAAATATTTGATATCCTTTGTTCCTCCGCTCAGGGATATGTTATGCTGCTGGACAGGATGCTGGTCCCTGAAAAGCATATGCCACCAGTCATAGTTTCCGTAGTAGACCCATTTCCCGTCTCTCTCGACCACCCACGGACGGTCTGGATGCTCCGTCTTGTCGTTTACGCGCGCCAGGAGCTGCTGCATATCATAATCAGTATACTTGCAGTACAGGGCTGTGCCACCGGCTTCAGCATTCCAGAACTTGTTTACAGTATAGACTGACCAGTATCCTGTCGTCTCGTAATCCGTAGATGTAGTAGGCTCCTCCCATCCGAAGCGTCCGCTGTAACGTACTGTGGCCTTCCCGTCCTGGACAGACCCCGACTTGGTGGTCACAAGGATGACACCGAATGCCGCCCTTGCACCATACACAGCAGCTGCAGAAGCGTCCTTGATAACTGAAATGGAAGCGACGTCATTAGGGTTGACTCTGTTAAGGTCTCCGACTGCACCGTCGACGAGGACAAGCGGGTCGGCGCCGTTGATAGATGTATATCCACGGATATTGATGGATGGAGTACTTCCGGGGTTACCGGCAGAAGTAGTGATGTTAAGGCCGGCTACAGATCCCTGCAACATGCTGGTGAGAGAGTGTGCGGACCTGTCTGCAAGTTCGGTACTCTCCACAGTTGAGATAGCTCCGGTAAGGTTCACTTTCTTCTGTGTTCCATAGCCGACTACGACCGTCTCTTCAAGAAGCATGGTATCTTCCTCGAGAATTACTGTGACGGTACTCTGCTTCAACGGCACCGGAATCTCCTGGCTGATATAGCCGAGGCTTGTAACCTGAAGGGTTACGTCTCCACTGCCTACACCGTCAAGATAAAAGCTGCCGTCATCTGCCGTAACAGCGCCATTGGCAGTTCCGCTGACCAGCACTGCCGCTCCGATGACCGGCTGTCCGTTCGTATCGAGAACTTTTCCCGATATCTCCCTGTCCTGGGCATCAAGGGAGAACAAACTCCCCAATGACACAAGCAGGAGTACAGCGATTGTTTGAAATAATTTCATAAAATTGTTGTTTAGTATGTTGTTAATGCTATTGCCGGGTAATTAGTCTTCATTCATCAAGATATGTACTGATATCAAATGCCTTTGGCCTTTCCATCTCTTCGGTAAATGTATTCCCGAAGCGGTCGGTGACCTTTATGGTCAGTGTTGAAGAAGGAGAAGAAGCCCTCACCTTGAAGAAATGGTTGTTCCTCTTGGTCGGGAACGTGGCTGTGCTGTTCTTGTCAAGACGCTTTGCTGTATAAGCAATGATATGGAGCGGGTCATAAGCCACCACCTGCTCCCATCCGAGCTCCCTGCCGTCCTCTGTCACAGACAAGCTCCACTCCGGATCCCAATTCCAGATATTGACAAGGACCTCGTTGTCTGAATTTGCCGGGTATGCAGAGACATATTTCGCAAAAGTCGCCTTATGGTCGTCATCAGCATTGGAGACATAATCGTATGTGATATTGACATTGTTCAGGTCATATGTCCTGAACTGGTAGCTGTCACTGAAATCTGTGGCCTTGTACCTCCATCTGATGTCGTCGCCCGATATCTCAAAGACAGAATATCCGCCCGGGGCCCCGTCTGTGGATATATGGATACCGGATTCCGTATATGACCACCACCAGTCGGCACAGACGGCACCGGCATTATGCTCGAAATGGCCGGCGTCCGCACTGCCTATCTTGTCCACGTTAAGCATCCGGTGCGTATGTCCTGTAAGGATATGGACTTTTCGGCCTTCAAGTGCAGCCACAAGCTGGGCAGCGTTCACAAGCCTGTACTCGGGATCAAGGGAATTGTCCTTGTATAAAGGAGCGTGCGTGGCAAGGATTACAGGTGTATCAGTCCCGACATGCTCCAGATCCTTGCTCAGCCACTCGAGCTGGGCGGATGAAACATCCTCCACATAATTGTCCCTGTCCGAAATATTTTCCATGAAATCGATGTCATCCAGGACCACATAATGGTAATTGCCTATATTGAACGAATAGTACTCAGGCCCCAGATATGTCCTGTACTGCGATGTCTTGCTGAAATCGCCTACACCGTCCATACTGTGGTCATGGTTCCCTATAGTATGGTAGACTTGCAGGTCACCTTCTATGAATTCGTTCATATCCTCTATATACTCCGGGAAGGCATAGCTGTTGTCTATCCAGTAAAGGTCCCATGTCATGTCCCCGAGGGTGAGCGCATAGATTTTCCTGCCCGGATTAGCTGCACGGAATTCATTCAGGTCGTCAGTGAAGCGCCTGAACTGCGTCCTGTCGTGAGTGTTGGACCTGTCGGCAAGATGCATGTCGCCAAGTACCAGCAATGTATAATCCTGGTTGTCCGACTTGACCAGATTGAAATTGATCTGTTCCACATCCTCAGAGCTCCCTGCCAATTTACCGAAAAACTGCGGCACTATGCCGTCAGAGAGCGCCTCATATCCGCTTGGGACAGACATGAACACAGTGCCCTGCCCTTTCTCCGAAGCCAGCTGATAATATCCTGATTCATCAGTCACCGCCACTTCCGCACCGTCCGAAACCACAACGCCGGCGACTCCTTCATCTCCGCACCTCACCTGTCCATAGACATTGAAACCTTCGTCCGGAATGAACCCGATGTCTTCTATAATCCTTATATATATGGTACCGCACGGCTTCTTCTCGTTTCCCCTCTTCACATATACAGTATAGCTTCCTTCCGGGATTCCGGAAGCCACCTGGACTGTGAATTCCGTAGAGGACGATGAAACGACAGGACATGCATAGGAAATCCCTGTACCGGAAGACTCAAGTACGATTACATCCGAAGTGAGGGGCGCCTTCCCGTCCTTGACTTGAAAAGTGAATGTCCCGTTCTCCAGCATGTCAGCAGATGCAGGAAGGACAAAATCGACATCAAATGTTTCTACGGAATCCTGCTCCCCCCTGCAAGAATTTGCAAGAACCAAAGTGGAGAGCATGGCAATAAAAGTTAATACAGATGCTTTCATCAAATCGTGTTCCGGTACTGATATTTTCCTATTTATGCTGATAAACATATGTCAAAACAGTTTTATATGAGTTACAGAAATATTAAATAAAAATTACATTTTCATTTTGAAAGCAAATATAACAAGTTTCTTAGAAAAACGAAACATATTTCGAAATTAACACGAAATATTATTTAATTATTTCAAACAATGAAAACAAAGGCCGGATTTTCAACCAGATGCAAGAGCATATCTGAGAATCTGCCGATGTAAATTTTAAGAAATTTTTAAACAGCATCTAAGCGAGTTTGTTTATTTTTGTATGTTTTGTGAAAGTTTTATGATATGGATACTGAAAAACGGAAGAAAAGAGGCAGGACACTGCTCAAAGTGCTTGCATGGATAGCCGGCATATGGGCTGTCATCCTTATTATAATACAGATAGCACTATCTTCGGCTGTGCTTACCAGTCTGGCCAACAATTTTGCCGAAAACTACATAGACGGAGATGTCTCGTTCGGGAAAGTGAAGCTCTCGGTATTCAAGAGTTTCCCGAATGTGAATGTAAGT
>CALVDP010000073.1 GCA_944326315.1 uncultured Bacteroidales bacterium | reverse complement strand
TCGGCCGACTTCTCGCCGCGTGGGGCGGAAGCCCACGATGAAAAAAAGGATGACCGCAAGGTCATCCTTTTTTTTGTCCTTCGGGTTGGATGCTTTACAGCACGCCCTGCTCGACCATCGTAAGCCTCCGACGGTGGGACGGCATGTGGCTACAAAAATAAAGGCAGGGGATTCCCCTGCCGTCAATGCCGAAGAGATCAGCCTGCTTATGCCAGGGTACCGCCTATGATATCCTGGAGTTCGTTTGTGATCTCCTGCTGTCTCTGTTTGTTGTATTGTATTCGTATTGTATCAAGCAGCTGGTTGCCGTTGTCGGTAGCCAGCTGCATTGCCATCATCCTGGCTGCATGCTCGGCTGCATTCGCGTCCAGCACTACCGAATAGATCTTCAGCAGCAGTACCTTGGGCAGCAGTATGCTGAGCAGGGAGTCGGGGTCCGGTTCTATGATGAAATCGGATATGCCGTGGTGCTCCTCGTGCTTGTAAAGCGAAGAATCAAGCGATACTGGCAGGTAGGTCTCGTTGACAGGAATCTGTGTGGCCGTGGACTTGCAATGTGTGTAAACAAGCTCTATCTTGTCCACTTCCTTCGATGTGAACATCTTTGCAAGCTTGCGTGCAAGCTCTGCCGCCTCGTCGTATGAAGGCTTGTCTGCCAGGTGGCTGTAGTCCCCTTCAGGGGTGAAGCCTTCTTTCCTGGCTGCGTCATACATTTTCCTGCCGATGGCGAACACCCTTATGTCCTTCTTGTCCACTCCTGCTTTCACATATCTGTCCACAGCTTCGTGGAAATGTCTGGCCGCATTGGAGTTGAAGGCTCCGCAGAGGGATGAGTTCGAGGCGAATGCCACGATGGCTACCTTCTTCAGGCGTCTGTTTTCTATGTATTCGTTCCCTACGGAAGCCTCTCCTGCCAGAAGGTCGGCAAGCATGTTGTGCATCTGCCTCTGGTAGGGCAGGAGATTGCCTATGGCATTCTGAGCCTTCCTCAGCTTGGAAGATGCCACCATCTTCATGGCCGAGGTGATTTTCATCGTGCCGTTGACCGAATTGATCCTGTCCTTTATTTCTTTCAGTGAAGCCATTTTACAATCGTTTTATCAGGATTTTGTCCTGAACTGCATGGCTGTGGCGGCAGCCTCTTTCTCTATTGCCAGTTCGATATTCCTGTCTATATGACCTGCAGCAAGAGGGGCGAGTACGTCAGCTTCGTGTGACGCGTGCATCCTGTTGAGGAAGGAGGACTGGAATTCCTGTACTTTCTCAAGAGGAATGTCCTTCATCAGCCCGTGTGTCCCGCAGTACAGTATGGCTACCTGGTCTCCCACCGGCATAGGGGAGTACTGTGGCTGTATGAGAAGCTGGTTGTTCTTCCTGCCCCGGTCTATGGCCATGGCAGTCACAGGGTCCATGTCGCTGCTGAACTTGGAGAATGATTCCAGTTCCCGGTATTGCGCCTGGTCTATCTTCAGTGTGCCAGCCACTTTCTTCATGCTCTTGACCTGCGCGCTTCCTCCCACACGTGACACCGAAATACCGACATTGATCGCCGGCCGGAAGCCCTGGTTGAAGAGGTCTGTCTCCAGGAAGATCTGCCCGTCGGTGATGGATATCACATTTGTAGGGATGTAGGCCGACACATCACCGTCCTGTGTCTCGATGATAGGCAGGGCAGTGAGGGATCCTCCGCATTTTACCTTGCCTTTCAGGCTTTCCGGAAGGTCGTTCATCTGTTCCGCCACTTCCTGCTGCCCTATGATCTTGGCCGCCCTTTCCAGCAGTCTGGAATGCAGGTAGAATATGTCTCCAGGGTATGCCTCACGTCCTGAAGGTCTCCGCAGGATAAGGGAGACTTCCCTGTATGCCACGGCCTGCTTCGACAGGTCGTCATATACTACAAGGGCATGGCGGCCCGTATCCCTGAAGTATTCACCTATGGCTGCCCCGGCAAAGGCGGCGAAATATTGCAGGGCGGCCGGGTCCGCAGCCGTCGCGGCCACGACGATGGTGTAGTCCATCGCACCCTTTTCCCTCAGTGTGTTCACGATGTTGGCTACTGTGGAGCCTTTCTGGCCGATCGCCACGTATATACAGTAGACAGGCTTGCCGGCGAGGTAGTTGTCCCTCTGGTTGATGATGGTGTCTATCGCTATGGCTGTCTTTCCTGTCTGGCGGTCACCGATAATCAGCTCCCTCTGTCCTCTTCCGATAGGTATCATGGCATCTATCGCCTTGAGTCCTGTCTGCAGCGGCTCTGTCACCGGCTGGCGGAAAATGACGCCCGGAGCCTTTCTTTCAAGAGGCATCTCGACCACTTCCCCGCTGATTTTCCCGCGTCCGTCGAGAGGTTCCCCGAGCGGGTCCACAACTCGTCCCAGCATGCCGTCGCCGACATTGATCGATGCGATATGTCCTGTACGCCTGACTGTCATCCCTTCCTTGATCTGGTCGGTCGGTCCGAGAAGGACTGCTCCGACATTGTCTTCCTCCAGGTTCATGACGACAGCCCGGATGCCGTTCTCGAATTCGAGAAGCTCGTTGGCTTCGGCATTGTCGACACCGTATATCCTCACGACGCCGTCGCTTACCTGGAGCACTTCTCCCACTTCCTCGAACTTGAGGCTGGTATCTATTTCTTTAAGCTGCCGCAGCAGCACATCTGAGACTTCGCTCGGTTTAATATTCTGGGACATATTGTTTGACGTCAATCCGACGAATTAAGTTATTCAACATTCACAATCGCGCCTTCACTGAGGACATGTCCACGGACGGCGCATCAGGGCTTCATCCTGTCAGACAATCCTCCTGTTCTTCTCTATGAACTGCCTTCTCACAGACTTGAGCTGGCTGGCCGTGCTCGCATCAAGCCGGAGACCGTCTATGTCGAAAATGAAGCCGCCTATAATCTCGGGATCGATCCTGTGCTCGAACAGCACGGAATCCCCCTTGCGCTCCTTGATGATAGCCGAGATTCTTTTCTCCAGTTCGGGGTCTGGCGTGGCTGTGACCAGCCTGCTGACCTTTATCCTGTTGGCTTCCCGGTATTGGCGGATGAAGGACCGGAATATGAATTGCAGGAGCCTTGTCCGCCTCTTCTTCATGACAAGCCTGATGAACCGCTGCAACTCTTCCACCATCTCATCACCGCCAAGTGCGGAGACAAGGAGTGCGAATTTCTGCGGATCCGGTACATTCATCGGGTTGTCAATCGCCGAGCGGAGCCGGGGCAGGGCGGTCAGGCTTTTGTCAAGCACAAGGACCTGTTCGTAAACCTTTTCCCCGTTACCGGTCTCCACGGCATATTTAAGCAATGCCGCGGCATACCTTGACGCTACAATTCCTGTATTCATTTCCATTGCTCCTTATCAGTTCTTCACGGCAGGGGGATCGAGCTTCAGAGACTCTTCCACCATCTTCTCGACAAGTTCCTTCCGTTCCTTGTCTTCGGACAGTGTCTTCCTGATGATTTTCTCTGCGACATTCACGGAAAGCATTGCCACCTGGCTGCGTATCTGGCTCATGGCGCTCTCTTTTTCCGCTTCAATCTGTGTCCTGGCTTCAGCCACCAACTTGGCGGCTTCGTCCCTGGCTTGTTCCTGTGCCTGCCTGATTATATTGTTTCTGGCTTCTGCCGCTTCCTTCAGTATCTTGTTCTGCTCTTCCCTGGCTTCCCCGATGATGCGGGCCTGCTCCTTGGACAGAGCCGCCATCTTCTCGTCCACCTTCTTGGCGAGCTCAAGGGATTCCGCGATGTAGTTCTTGCGTTTCTCGACCATGGAGGTAATCACGGGAAAACCCCATTTCGCGAGTACTGCAAGCACTGTCACGAAAATGACGAGCATCCAGAACAGGAGACCGGTATCAGGCATCAACAATGACATCTTCTACCTCCTGTGCTTAAACTACTGCTATGAAGCAGACAATCACAGCGAACATTGCTACACCTTCGATAAGTGCTGCAATGATAAGCATGTTTGTACGGATATTTCCTGCCATCTCCGGCTGCCGTGCCATTGATTCCATGGCTGACGCACCGATTTTTCCGATACCGATGCCTGCGCCTATAGCAACCAGACCTGCGCCTATAGCAGCGCCTATCTTACTAAGTGCAGCTCCGGCTGCAACTTGAAGCAATAATGTGGAAAGTAACATAATATCTTTGTTTTAAAATAATTGTTGTCAAAATCACGTGTACGGTCTCAGCTTTCACTGGCTTTGCCGCCTTCCCCTTCATGTGCAAGTCCTATGAATACCGCCGAAAGCATGGTGAACACGTATGCCTGGATGAATGCCACCAGCAGTTCCAGGAAGTCCATGAAAATCCCGAAGAATACCGCCACAAACGACATGGTGCCGTTGATCGCCGGTCCCATCTTCACTGTGAGGAAGACAATCGAGACGAAGCTCAGTATTATGGCATGTCCTGCCATGATATTGGCGAAAAGCCTTATCATGAGGGCAAAAGGCTTGGTGAAAATGCCGAACAGCTCGATCACAGGGATCAGAGGCACAGGCACCTTCAGCCACCACGGAACATCCGGCCAGAAGATATCCTTCCAGTAATGTCTGTTGGCGAACAGGTTGACCGCCACGAATGTGCACAATGCGAGCACGAGTGTCACGGCGATGTTGCCAGTAGTGTTCGCCCCTCCCGGGAATACGGGTATTATTCCCATCAGGTTGTTCACGAGGATGAAGAAGAATGCCGCAAGCAGATATGGTGCATATTTCCGGCAATGTTCTTCAGGTATGGAGCCTTTGATGATGTCATCGTAGACAAAATTCACCACAGGTTCTATGACGGCCGCGATTCCGGTAGGGGCCTCATTCAGGACATCGTGCTTGCGGTACCATCTTGCGCATCCGAGCACAAGCAGCAGCACGATGGCACTGTTTATCATGAGTCCTGCCACATTTTTCGTGATGGATATGTCGAAAGGCCGCACCTCATTCCCGTCGGCGTCCTTCTCTACTATCTTGCCGTCATACTTGCCTCCCTCGGCACAGTACAGGCCTTCATACGGCCCGTCTTCGAGCTTGGATGACATGAAGCAATGCCATCCGGTGCTGCTGTGCACTATCACCGGCAGCGGGATGACGATGTCCTTGTCCCCGATCTTGGTTATGTGCCACTCATACGAGTCCCCGATATGCCCGAACAGCATTGTCTTGATGTCGACCTGCTGTCCGTCTTTCCCCGCATCAGCCGCACGGGCAGGTGCGGAAAGCATCAGGACAGAAAGAGCAAGCAGCAAATATCTTGTGACTCTATGCATTTTGTTTCTCCTGGATTTCTGCGCAGACGGATACGGTGTCGTTCTGGACTTCAGCGAAGCCGGACTTGATGTGCACGCTTTTCACTTCTCCGCCTACAATGTATTCTATGTCTCCTTCCGAAAGCGATGTGATGAGTGGCGCATGGCCGCCGAGTACCGTGAAGCTTCCGGCTGTACCCGGGAGTTTCACCTGGCTTACCATATGGCCGACCACATGTGATTCCGGTGAAGATATGTTAAGCAATATTCCGCCTTTGTGTCTCATGATACTGCTTCAATATTATTGTCGGGCTCCGTCGCGCCGTGTCAGTCCCTTTGAGAGGACTTGGCCGCGCTGAGAAGCTTTTCTCCCTTGGCTATGGCTTCTTCTATGGTACCCACGTTCAGGAAGGCCTGCTCCGGAAGATCGTCCACTTCTCCGTCGAGTATCATCCTGAAGCCTTTTATAGTGTCTTCTATCGATACCATCACTCCAGGTACCCCGGTGAACTGCTCTGCCACCGCGAATGGCTGTGACAGGAATCTCTGCACACGTCTCGCCCTGTTGACTGTCAGCTTGTCCTCGTCCGAAAGCTCGTCCATGCCGAGGATTGAGATTATGTCCTGCAGTTCCTTGTTCCGCTGGAGTATCTGCTTGACTCTCTGGGCTGTCTCGTAGTGGTCCTTGCCCACAATGTTCGGGTCGAGGATACGGGATGTGGATTCAAGCGGGTCCACGGCAGGGTATATGCCGAGTTCGGTGATTTTCCTGCTGAGCACGGTAGTCGCATCAAGATGGGTGAATGTCGTGGCTGGCGCCGGGTCCGTAAGGTCATCCGCAGGCACATATACGGCCTGTACCGATGTGATGGAGCCGTTCTTAGTGGATGTGATACGTTCCTGCATCTGTCCCATCTCAGTGGCCAGCGTCGGCTGGTATCCCACCGCAGAAGGCATACGTCCGAGCAGTGCGGAGACTTCGGAGCCTGCCTGTGTGAAACGGAAGATGTTGTCTATGAAGAACAGGATGTCCTTCGGCCCTTCCGTACCCGCGCTGTCCCTGAAGGATTCTGCGAGAGTCAGTCCAGAGAGAGCCACGGAAGAACGTGCTCCAGGCGGCTCGTTCATCTGTCCGAACACCATGGCTACCTGCGATTTAGGAAGCTCGTTCTTATCTACCTTGGACAGGTCCCAGTGCCCTTCTTCCATGCTTTTCAGGAATTCGTCCCCGTATTTGATCACTCCGGATTCAATCATTTCCCTGAGCAGGTCGTTGCCTTCCCTGGTACGTTCCCCGACCCCGGCGAATACCGAGAATCCGTTGTGTTTCTTGGCTATATTGTTGATCAGTTCCTTGATAAGTACGGTCTTGCCCACTCCGGCACCTCCGAAAAGTCCGATTTTCCCACCTTTCAGATATGGCTCAAGCAGGTCTATGACCTTGATGCCTGTGAACAGGACTTCCTGGGAAGTGGTCAGGTCCTCGAATTTCGGAGGCTCCCTGTGAATTGGAAGGGATCCGTCCCTGTCAAGTTCGTCCATGCCGTCGATGGAGTTGCCGGTGACATTCATCACCCTCCCCCTGATCTGGGCTCCGACAGGCATTGTGATAGGGGAGAAGGTGTTGGTGACTTCAATCCCTCTTTTCAGCCCGTCCGTGCTGTCCATGGCTACAGTCCTGACAGTATCTTCGCCTATGTGCTGCTGTACTTCGAGAATAAGCTCCTTTCCGTCTTTTTTCCTGACGACCAACGCATCGTGGATCCGTGGCAGAGCTTTGGCCACGTCTTCTCCCGAAAGATCGAAATGAACGTCCACCACAGGGCCGATCACTTGCGAAATATGTCCTGTTATTCCTGGCATCTCTGAGTCTGATTTTTTCTGCATTGCGCGGCAGGATTTCCCATGCCGCTTTAAGTCCGCGCGTTTATTGAAAAAAACGTGCCAAACACATACATGCAAAATTAATAAAAAATTTTTACCGGACGGTCCCTTTGGGACTTTTGAGAATTTAAGAGGGGTGACACGAAAAAGGAAAGGGATTTCGAAGAAATCGTAACGTCAGTTCGACGGAATCTCTGATATTGAACAGAATAATTCGTCGAACTGACGTTAAAATATTTCAATTACCACCCCGCCAAATGCACTTTGTGCGTGGGAGCCGGAAACGCCTTGTCGATGTCGCGCAGGTCTTACAAACTGATCAGCACCATCTTCGACACAATGGCTACAGCGGCGGAAATGAATGCCAAGGGCTGGCTCACGCCGGAAGAAGTGCATGAGTATCTGCGCCGAATTACAGGCAGGGAGATTGACAAGAGTACGACACTGCTGCCTCCGTTCTATGTGGATTACGGCAAGAATATCCGCATCGGCTACGGTTCTATTGTCGGTGCCAACAGCGTGGTGACGCATGATGTACCGCCGATGAGCGTCGTAGGCGGCAATCCGGCTAAGTTCATCAAGAAGATTGAAACCGGGAGCAATAAATAATTTCGGAGAACTTCTAAATCAGAATAATAAGGACCGACAGAAGGCTTTTAGCCTGTATTCCATTGAGAGCCATCTCTCATGGTCTCCAGCCTTATACGGACGGACTTCGGAACATCCGTAATCTTCATCCTTTATCTCTGCTTACACGGTTGCTTACACACTTCCATTTTGATTTTTCCTGCTGATTTTCTTGATTTGGATTCTACATAGGCGATTCTGTCTTATTTTCTGTTTGCCTGTCCTGTTCAGCCATGAAGTCCAGCATTATGTCAATCTTTGGCTGTTTATCTGGGATAGTTAAAGGATGTACCCCCAAATCAATTCCGAACTTTTTTGATGCGGCTATATACAAGAAACCCTCTCACATTGCTGCAAGAGGGCGTGTCAAAATATATATCTGATGGTCATTCCTTTATCAAACTCCTAACTTTGGCTATAAACTCCCGTACTGGCTCAAAGAGGGGCTGCATTTCATCGGCAGTAGTGACATAGACACAGTTATAATCGCTTTTCTCCCTCATCATCTGGAGCTTGATATATAGTTTGGAAGCATCAGTCGGAAATATGCCTGTCTTTACATAATGTTGTCCAAACATCACTAAAGTCCCTTTATGTGTGCTGACATTATGCCCGTCTTTTATTAAAAGTGCTGATACTGCATGGAATATTGAATAATACAGTCTGTTCGCAACGACATCCCATAAGTCCATTGCTGCAATTTTTTCTGCCTGTCCCAAAAATGACAGAGCCTTTTCATATTCCAGACTCACCATTATCTGGCGTTCTTCATCATTCAGTTTCATGCCAATACTATTCCGTCCTGTTCAACATTCTTGTAAAATGGAGTGAACGACATTTTTCTCCAGCTTTCCTTTGTATAGATAATAGGACTTATCTGTTCGCCCACATCCCAACTCAATGCAGCAAACGGATAAAGCACATTATCATAATCTCCATTTTCTATCTTTGGTTTATCTAAAAGAATGAGCAAGTCCCAGTCGGAATCTTCCGTGGCTTCATTCCTTGCCCGTGAACCATACAGAATCAACTGTCCTCCCGTGGGGAGAACTTCTTTGGCTATCCGTTTGATTTCCTTTAATATGTCACTCGATTTCATAAATCTATGGCTTATATGGCAAATATAAGTTTTTATATGGATATTCAAGTATTTTTGCTGACACATCTGCTGACACAAATATTGTGTTCTGGTTTACATAACTCTGTCAAACCACCCTCCAAAACCATATTTCACCACGATCCCAGATACATATAGACACGAAAAAACACCTGCATTTCAACGTAAATACTTAATCTTTAGTGAATTTTAAGAGTAGCGGGTCGCAGGATGTTTCAGTCGCCACTCCGTGACTCCTTCTAATCCTGACTTGCTCCGCAGGCGCTTGTTACCCAAGAAAACGCCATGGTTTGAATCT
>CALVDP010000072.1 GCA_944326315.1 uncultured Bacteroidales bacterium | reverse complement strand
GCTGTCAAGGAAATCTCCGATACTGAAATGTCGGAGGCGCCTTCATTCACGACCTGAATATCGAAAAGTGTCGATGCATGGGCCATGGAAACTTCGGCGATACCGTCAGTGACTTTGGCATAACCGTATAAAGGACCGTCGACATGTCCGGTATCATCCGTACCGTTCTGGGTGGCATTCATTCCGAAAGACATTCCTGCCCGTCCGTATTCGCCGTCCATGTCGTACTGGTTCTTGTCATACGGATAGAAGACGTTCAATGCCTTGATATCTCCAGGATTCTCCACGCTTTCGCATGAGAATATGTCTCCGTCAGCTTTTGTGAACTGATAGGCCTTTCTGGATTCATCTGCATACACAGCCACGACAGAGAGCTGGTCCCCTTCATCCCAGGTCACCTTATACGTTGACCCTTCTACGGAAAGTGAGGTCTTTGAGTCCGGAGCATTGTCCGTACGTATGGATGCATGGAATGAGAACGGTTCTCCTGACTGTACCTCAGGAGAAGTAATTTCCTTTTCAGTACAAGAAACAAATATTGCTGCGACAGCAGCTATCGGGAATAAAAGTTTTTTCATGATATGTCTTCCTGTTTCAAATAGTTTCCCCTTCTCCGTAATCCGGTGCATCAATACTGTAGGTGCCATAGGTTTCACCGCTGGTCGCGAAGCCGTTTTCAACGGCAATTTCCGTAATTGTGGTTTCAGGGGCCGAATATTTTACAGACTCCCGGTTTTCATTGCGTTTCATGATAATTCAGTGTTAATAATTATTGTTCTTCTGTTTGGTTGTCAGCTACACATCTGACTGAGTATGCCATATTCAGTTCACCGTAACCCCATTTGTTCTCCGGCGACGACGGCAGGGCGAAATTGGTGTCACTGCCCATTATTTTCACTACGTACCTGTAAGCATTGCCGTCATTGTTGCCCGCTACATTCGCTATGGTGGAGGACTGTATGGTGACATGTGTCGGGTTCTGATACAGGCCGTTTTTCCAAGCCCTGTTTCCCGAACATGGAAGGAATATGCATCCGGCCATGTTGTCCTTTGTGGCGGCTTTCGCTGTTTCCTTAGCCAGGCCGCATGTCACACCAGGTGCACCGAAACCGCTGGCAGACGGTTCAAGCCAGCCGAACTTGTTGTCGGTGTCCGTTCCCATGAGAGCAGTGACTTCATCGGCAGTCGGCACTCTCCAGCCTTCCGGGCACGGATCCTGGTCTTCCGGCCAGGTCTGTGGAGAATTTTTCGCTCCTGTGGGATACCCTTCCGGACCTGATGTAATACCGTTTGAATAGTCGTCATCAGGATAATTGTTCGTCCATGCGACATTGGAAGCATACTGGTAGAGCATTCCCGGATCATCCGGCGATGAGGCGAATCTGCCTGATTCGCCGACATTGGCCTTGGCCCATACCAGATTCCCTATCTGCTGAGCGTAGCCGTGCTGGACAGTCAATACGGCCGAGTTGACACCGGCCCTGAATGTGACTTTTCCTGTCCTGACATCGCTGTCCCCGCCGACAAGTTCTTTCAGTGTCACTGTGACAGTCCCGTTTCCGGAACCCGATGCTACATCTATTTCCAGCCAGTCATCAATACCTGTTTCAGGTACTGCTGTCCAGTCTCCCGTGGAAGTGACATTTATGGTAAATTCCCCACTTTCAGCTACAGGAGCCAGATATGACGGCTCGATGGAAACCGTAAGATTCGGATCCACTTCCTGTACTTCTGAAAACTCGGCCCTGACGTGGTTTACCGTGCCTGCGGCAAATTTTCCCGTCTCGTCAGACTCCACATTCTTGTCAAACTCATACTTAATGCCATTCGCCGTTACAGTCACTGTGAAAGTCTTGCCCCGGGCAAGCTCGAAAGGAGCTGTAGTGATGTAGAAGTGTCCCGTCTGTCCTGCCGATACAGTCACTTCGTTTACAGGCAGAGTTGCCTCCTTGTATGCCGACGCCGGTTCGACATCTCCGGTCTCAGGATTTACCTTGAACCATCCAGTCATATTCTTGTCTCCGTCCTGAGTGGATATCTTGACCTCGGTGATGAGGATATCCTTATCTGACGAATTCACGACCTGAATGTCGAAAAGTGTCGAGGCATGATGCATCGTTACCTGTCCCGTACCACCGTCAGGCTCTGTATACCCGTACAGAGGACCGTTGATGTGTGAAGCGTCATTTACGGCAGCCTGCTGCACTCCGGTTCCGAACGACATGCCCGCCCTGCCGTAATCACCATCCATGGCATACTGATTTTCATCGTATGGATAGAATACGTTCAGCGCCTCGATTTCTTCCGGGCTGTACACTTTAGGACAGGAAAATGTATCTCCATCGCCCTTGTCGAACCTGTAGCTGCGGACGGTGCCGTCAGTATATACGGCTATGACTGAAAGGGCATCATCTTCATCCCATGAGACCTTCCAGCCATCCGTATCCAGGGTAGTCCTGGTAGACTGAAAAGAGGTACGTATGGAAAACGGTTCTCCTTCAGTGGTCTGAGGGGATTCGAGAGTTTCCATCTGACAGGCGGCAGCCATTGCGGCGGCCAGAATAAATATTGATCTTTTCATGATTTCGCCTCCTGTTAATTATATGACTGGCCTTCATCATATCCCGGCGCACCTATTTCGACAGGTCCGTAGGATACGCGCTCGTCCTTGACACATCTGACAGAGTATGCGGCATTGTTCTCGCCCCAGCTCCAGTTCACGTCCGGAGGCAGGACATCGGTCCCTTCACCTATCTTCACTACATACCGGTAGATATTTTCGTATGCAGTAGAGGTGTTCATCGTCGCATGCCCCGGGTTCTGGTAAACTCCGGTACTCCAGCTGCGGTTTCCGGAACTCGGGAGAAAGATTCCTCCTTTCATGTCGGAAGACGTGGCGGCAGCTGCTTCTGATGCAGGCAAACCCAGAATTGCGCCCGGAATAGAGAAGCCGCTGACTTCAGGTTCAAGCCATGCATAGTTCTTGGATTCCACAGTTCCGACCAGAGCCGCAGTTTCTTCGACAGTCGGCACTCTCCAGCCCTCCGGGCACGGATTGTTATCGTCTGTCCAGGATGCAGGGCCTTTCCTTTCTCCCAACGGCATTCCTGCCGGAGCCGGACCGTCCCATGGATCTGCCGTCGGATAATTGTTGGTCCATGCTGTCTTCGAATCGTACTGATAGAGCATTCCCGGGTCATCAGGAGCGGAAACGAAGAAGCCAGGTTCACCGACATTCGCCTTCGCCCATACGATCCCTCCGATTTCCTGGGCATAGCCATGCTGGATGGTTATCTCGGCTTCCTTTATATCCGTAGCTATCCTGACCTTGGCAGTCCGGACATCACTGTCCGCAAGTTTTGAAAATCTGAAATTCAGGACAGCGTCGCCTTCTCCGGAAGTCTGGTCTATCGAGAGCCAGTCTTCCGCATCTTCATCCGGCGTGACCGTCCATTTCCCGGAAGAAGTAACTTTTACCTGATATGTTCCCTCTGAGACAGTAGTGGCTATAAAGTCCGGTGACACTGCAAGGGTAGTCATCTGGCCCTGGACTATCTTTACCTCCCTGACGACGGATCCGGCATTGATGACCAAAGTGGCGGACCTGCCTGCAATTTCATCAGGATTCTCATCTATCCACAGAGAGTAGACTCCATTTCCGTCCAGAAGTGAAGGCAGAAGGAGTATCCATCCGGAAGCTACTCCGTCATACCTGATGGAAGCGGTCGAATTAGTGTTACAGCTGACAGGTATGTTCAGCTCAGTGTAGGCCGCCGTTACCTCATAGACATCCTGTTCGACATCTATGTACAGGGACGGCTTCTGGCATGCCGCCGCGAAGAAGGCCAGCATTGCAGCCATAAGTATGTAAACGTTTCTTTTCATATCCTTGACGGTTTATCAGTTCTGTGCTCCGAGACCTGCCTGTACCGGCCAGCCCGGATTCTGGTAGAGCGGAGATGCATCCACATTGCCGTCACCTGTGATCAGGAAATGCTGTACTGCAATAGGGTCCAGGTAGTGCGCCATTCTCCAGCTGTAGCCGTTATACACCCTGTTGTTCGACATTATGTGGTATGGAGCCAGATATTTTCCGAAATTTCTCGGTGAAACATTCTCTCCTTCCCTTAGTCCTCCGGAATTCGCCGCAAGAAAGTCCGCATTATCAGCCAGTTCATCCCACAGATTAACTCCAAGAACATGATAAGGTTCATCAATAAGCTGGTCCATGGATCTCCACCGCCGGATATCCGCGGCACGGAAACCTTCTGCCATCAGTTCGCAACGCCTTTCTCTCCTGATATTATACAGAGTAGGATCTACAAGCTGTCCGGCGGAATAAGCGCCCCAGTCCGTTTCGGCTTCCTTTGCCACATCGGTATTATCTATTGTAGTCTGATAATCACCGACTCTCGCCCTGTTCCTTATGGCTTTCCAATATCTCTGTGCGTCTCCGTCCAGACCGCCGGTATTTTCATAGCAGGCTTCAATATAGTTCAGATAGGCTTCTGCCGCCCTGAAAATTATGAGTCCGGTCTCGCTGGAATTGTCGCTTGCCATGGCGCCGTCGAAATTCAGTCCCTTGCGGATAGCATAGCCCGTAATGTACTTCTGTGAGCCGGCTGAAGTTATCTTAGGCCACGGCTCGACCTGATACGCATTCGGTCCTCCATTGGAATGCAGGTTCAAATCCCCGGGCTTTTTGATAAAAATCACGGCACGGGAGTCCCGGTTTTCCGTAATTGCCAACAAATCCGCATCTCCAGGATAGCCGGACACGGTATTGTAAATCGGCAGTCCGTTGGACATTACGAATGCATCCACCATACTCTTGGTAATTCCATAACCGTTATTGGACGAAGCTTCCCATTCGCCTACGGAATTATATATTCCAAGTGATACGCTATAGTCTCTCCAGAGCAGGATTTCCGGATATTGGCTCATGTCAACAGCTCCGAACATATCAAAATACGGATTCTGTGCGTCGTCCGCACTTTTCTGGAACACTCCGGTATTGGTCGTCAACTGATATTTGTCAGCGACAATCTTCGCTTCATCCATAGCTGTCTTCAGGAAAAACGAAATCTCTCCGTCAATACTTCCTGACGGGAACTGATACCCTTGATTGTAATCCTTGGCGGCTCCCGGCCACTGAGGTCCGTTCGGAACGAAAGCCGTACCCTTGAAATACTTTTCCCAAGTACCTTCATACAGGGCGACCCGCGATTTCATGAGGTGGGCGCAATCATCTGCAAGCCTGTTCGTACCTCCTGTCGGAGGTGTATCGGACATGTATTCTATAGCCCTGTCCAGATCAGCCAGGATGAATCTGGCCACCTCGTTTCTGGGACTTCTCTTACTGGCAGCCGTCAACTGCGCCAGATCATCGGCCACCGGTTTTTCGACTATAGGAAAATCTCCGAGAGCCTTCAGCTTTTCGAAGTAGGCCCAGGCTCTGAAAAAATAGACTTCACCTATATAATGACGGATATTGGAAGCATTTCCCGTGATCTCGCCGGCTTCATAAAGCGGCATGACAAAATTCAGGAAATAGTTGCATCTGTAAATATCGGTAAAGGAATATGAGCCTCCGGTCTGTTCTACCCTCCAGTAACCTGGAGCGTATTTGTCGCTCGGATTCGGTGCCACCATATCGTCAGTATTGGCATCCGTCCGCCAATATCCCCACGTGCTGCGTTCATGTTTCGGGAGCATTGTGTATAAGTCATTAGCATACGCCCCTATATTCTCTTCTGTCGTCAGATATTGTTCGGGGGACAATGCAGCTTCCGGCTCCAGGTCCAGAAAGCCGTTGCAGGACGGAAACAACAGTGCGGACAACAGAGAAAATAAGAATATTCTGGTTTTCATGATGTTCTCCATTAAAATGTTACACTTAAACCTACCGAGTAAGTCTTGGTCAACGGATAAACGTTGCCTAACGAATTCGCTCCGATGGTTTCAGGATCAAACAGTCTGGTCATTTCAGTAATTGTTGCCAGATTTTCTCCCGAGAGATATATCCTGAAATTGGATATCCCTATTCTCGAAGTATATTTCTGAGGTATGGTATATCCGATCTGGACATTTTTCAGTCTGCAATAGGCGGCATTCTGAAGATATCTTGTCTGGGATCTGGTGTTCTTCGTCGTATTGAAATACGGTTTCGGATAATATGAGTCGAGATTCTGTCCGAGAGGATTTTCCGCATCGGCCCTGAAATAATCCATATGCTCGGCAAATGCCAGCGAATTCCACTCGCTCTGCCCTGTCGTACCGAAGAAATAATAACTTCCCTGGAAATAGTCACGCTTCCCGACACCCTGAAGGAATACCCTCAGGTCGAAACCCTTCCATGCCGCTGTCAGGTCTATACCGAAACTGTAACGAGGCGTAGTGTTTCCTATCACCGTCAGGTCACCATGGTCTTCTATCGTATTTGCACCGGAGTCCACTTTGCCGTCACCGTTGACATCCCTGTACATAATGTCTCCGGCACCCCAGTCACTGCCGATAGAGCTTTGTCCTCCATTCGGAAGTGTGGCTATATGGTCCAGCATTTCCTGATCCGACCTGGCAATGCCTACTGTCTCAAATCCCCATATTTCCCCGACTTTCATTCCGGAATAGTTCATGTCCAGTGAACCTGACGGATTTGAATATCTGAGAATTGTGGCCTGAGCATCGGACAAGACAAGACGTACACCGTAATTCAGCTGGCCGAAAGCCACATCGCGCCACGAAAGCTCGAGTTCCCAGCCTTGGGTCTGCAGGTCCGTATTGTTCGTAGAAGGTACGGAAGTACCGAGTATGGCAGGAAGTTCGTCTGCCGGGCCGACCATATCGAGGGTCTGTCTGACGAAATATTCGAATGATCCTGTCAGCCTGCCGTCAAATGCGCCCATATCAACTCCGACATTCCATGAACGGACTTTCTCCCATGTCAGGAGCATGGAGATGAGTGCGGGCGGCCATGCGGTATTGGGTTTCTGTCCGTCAATAAGCCACTCCCCTGAAGAATTCGCAAATCCCATCGTCTGATACGTAGGATACCATGAAGTGGTATTCTGATTTCCGAGAGAGCCGTACGAAGCTCTTATTTTCAACATGTCAATCCACGGTCTTGCAGGCTTGAAGAACGGCTCGTTTGCCATATTCCACCCCAATGAGAATGAAGGGAAAAATCCCCATCTGTTAGCTGATCTGAAACGCGAGGATCCATCATACCTGAGGTTCACTTCAGCGAGATATCTCTCTTTGAAATTGTAGTTGATCCTGCCGAAGAAACCCACCGTTCTCCAGGAACCGCCTCCTCCTGTCACTTCCGGCGGTATGGCTACACCGTTTTCAAGCCCTGATGAAGTATTCAATGTCGGTACGTCAGGGACGATGATGCCTGCTTTCTTGGCCCAAACATCGTTGTCATTATACATTTCCATCTGGAATCCTGCCATGACCTTAAGATAGTGGGCGCTTGCAAAGGTCCTTTCAAAATCGGAATAGGCATTGACTGTCAGAAATTCGTTCTTGCCTGCATCTTCAGCCACATACGAACGAGGGGCTGCCGATGGCCATTCCTTACCTGCAGAAACTCCATCCACCATTACCTGATGGACAGGGAGCTGGACAGTCTTGTTAAAATAGTTCCTGTGTCTGAAATTTATGTCTCCTACTATTCTCCAACCTGGAAGAGGTGTCAGTTCGAGATTGAACTGTTGTATAAATGTGGTGTTGTTAATATTGGTCTGACCGCCTTCAACCATCTGCAGTACCTGATCGTTGAACAGATGCCCGTTAGGGTCATAAAGCGGATAGACCGGCCAGGTCCATAGTCCCAGTTTCTGGAAAATGCCATCCTGCATATAAGTAGGCTGATGATACCACTCCCTCATATAACGGGCGCTGTAACCTATTTTCAGGAACTTGTACGGAACAGCATTTACCTTTCCGAAAATATTGAGTCTCTGCAATCCGTCCAGATCCCAGTTGAGGATTCCTTTCTCATCGAGGTAGTTCGCAGAGACATAGTAGTTAACCGCATCCGTTCCTCCGTTAATGCTCAGATTATGTTCCTGGGATGTAGTAAGGTCGTTGTAGAAGACATCGTAATAATCGACATTGTCGTTTGCATAGTCGTACGCTGTTCCCCATTGTCCGTTTCCATTGGGAGAAGGTATGGTATTGTAGGAAATCTTTCCGTCCATATAGTCCCTTATCCGCTGCAGACGGTCAGGAAGAATGATATCACCTCTTCCTGAGTTATGTGCCGCCTCATTGAAATACAGGGCCCATGAATACGAGTCCGCCATTTCCGGCATATTTATAGGAGATTTGAAACGGAAATTGTTGTTATAGTTCACCTGTGCCTTTCCTTTCCTGCCGGCCTTTGTGGTGACCAGAATGACCCCGAACGGGGCGCGGGAACCGTAGATGGACGATGCTGCGGCATCTTTCAGGACAGATATGCTCTGTATATCCTGGGCATTGATAGTGGTAAGGTCTCCCTCCATGCCGTCTATAAGAACAAGCACAGAGCCTGAAGAACCTTCCCCGATGGTAGCCAGGCCACGGAGCTGGACTGAAGGACCGTTGTTGTAGAGCTGGCCGCTGTTCTGTGTGATGGTCAGGCCGGGAATCTGGCCTTGAAGAGCGAGGACCGGATTGTGAACAGGGACTGATTCGAGAGCTTCATTGTCGAGTGTACTGACTGCTCCTGTCAGATTTACTTTTTTCTGGGTAGCGAATCCGACAACGACCACTTCATCAAGAAGTTCGTTGTCTTCTTCGAGAGTTACATTATAGACTCCACCCCCTCCCGTCACTTTTACAGAGACGGAATGATAGCCGAGTGACGAAAATTCAAGCTCGGCATCATCAGGGACGCTCAAGACATAGTGTCCGTCAAGGTCTGTGGTAGTTCCCAACGGTGTCGGATTTCCTGGCACTGTTACTGCCACACCGACAAGAGGTTCGCCGCTGCGGTCAGTCACCGTACCGGATACGGCATTCTGAGCCCAGACAGCAGCCACCGCATTGAGCCACAGCACAATAAATGCAAGTGTCTTTTTCATGATTTGCGTTGATTTTCAGTTTCGTGTATGTTATTAACCGGTATTATAACCTGATAAAGGTCCCTAAAATTATTTTAATCAGGATAATATTTCAGTGGAAAAAACCGAATTTTTACACATTTTTAGCGAAACATTTCGATTTTTTGTGCAATAATTTATATTATATTACTGAAATATAACAAGATACAGATGCACAAAATTTGCAGACGCTTGACACTGTCACTTGCGAAAAAATTTTTCTCGAAAAATCATCCGGTTTCATTACCTTTGTCCATTATTAAAACGGAGAGTATAATAATCTCCGTGCCAGAAATTTATGAAACGGGTACTCGTAATATCGTATTACTGGCCGCCTTCGGGAGGTTCCGGAGTCCAGCGCTGGGT
>CALVDP010000071.1 GCA_944326315.1 uncultured Bacteroidales bacterium | reverse complement strand
ATTTCGAAGAAATCGTAACGTCAGTTCGACGGAATCTCTGATATTGAACAGAATAATTCGTCGAACTGACGTTAATAATAACGTTTGTTTTTTGACAATATAACGAATTTGATCTAATGGACAAAAACATTGCTGCAGCCCTTCTTGCATGCACCATGCTGCTCTGCGGACAAAGCTTTGCATCAGCCGCCACATCATCATGGAACATGTCTTTGCAGGAAGACGGAAAAGATAAAGATATGAAGATCGTAGTTCTGTCAGACATACACGTGATGGCCCCGGAACTTGTCCGGGAAGACGGAAAGGCGTACCGCGACTATATCGCGAATGACCGCAAGCTACTGAAGGAAAGCCAGGCCATACTTGAGACGGCAGTGGCCAGGATACTGTCAGAAAAGCCCGACGTGGTGCTTGTAAGCGGTGACCTGACCAAGGACGGAGAATATGTTTCGCACAGCCTTGTTTCCGGCAGGCTTCTCAGACCGTTGGCGGACAACGGTATCAGGACCTTCGTGATTCCCGGCAACCACGACATAAACAATCCGCACGCTGTGGAATACCTGGGAGATACCGTGAAAAGAGTCAGGACAGTCACTCCGGCAGAGTTCGCTTCTTTCTACGAGGATTTCGGGTACGGCAGTGCAATTGCACGCGATACGGCATCGCTGTCATATGTGGCCCAGCTCGGAGAGAATGTCAGACTGCTTGCAATCGATGCTTGCAGGTATGAAGACAATGATTTCGTGACCAACGATTGCGTGGTAGGAGGCAGGATCAAGGACGCAACCCTTGACTTCATCCGGGAACAGGCACAAATAGCGGCACAGGACGGGTGCATGATGCTCACAATGATCCATCACGGGATTGTAAGGCATTGGAAATGGGAAGACAAGGCCATGGCGGACTACCTCGTAGCTGACTGGAAGAAATATATACGGATATTCAGGAAAGAAGGCCTCGGAATAATCTTCTCGGGACATTTCCATGCCCAGGACATCTCCAGATCCGGGAAAGGGAGAAAAGCTGTCTATGACATCGAGACGGGGTCCACAGTCAGTTATCCGCTTCCGGCAAGGACCATTCTCATGGACGGAGACCGACTGGATATCAAGACATGGCACATCGCACCTCTGATGCATGACAAGTCATTGGAAGACAAGGCCGTCAGCTATGCAAAAGAAGCCATATCGTCGATTGTCGAAGGACTTGTCGGGGATTCTGTCCCTCAGGACATTGTGGAGGAAGCCGCCAGAGTCGCAGGAGAAGCATATGTGGCCCATATACATGGTGACGAATACATGACTGACGCGGACAAGGAGGCACTCAAGGCCGCTGTCAGGAAAGTCAGGAAACATTCATTCAAATACGCTTTCATCCTGGATCATATCGTAAGGTATCTCCATACGGATCCGGACGGCACTCCTGACAACAACTGCGTGATAACGGCAGGTCGGAAAGATATCTGACTCGAGCCGGCATATCCTGCAGGCTGTTTTGGGGAAGGGCAGGTTTTTCAGAAAACATTCCGGGAAGACTTTTGTGAGATACCTGAATGAATACAGGGTCTCGCTTGCAAGGCAGATGCTCGAAAAGAAGAAACTCAGCGTATCGGACATCTGCTATGCCTGCGGCTTCAACGACATATCCTATTTCTGCCGGACATTCAAACGTATTGCGGGATGTACACCGTCCTCGATATGATTCACGACAGACGGATTTCCTCCCGTTTCCTGTCGTGACTTCACCTTTTAATTTTTATTGTAGCCGAATTAATTTTTATTGTAGCCGAACTCCCTGGTCCCGAACTTCCTTTTGTAGAGAGCTTCCCTGTCTATGGCCTGCTCGTCAGGGATTCTCAACGGAAGTGTTTCCAGTATGCTCCATTGAAAATACTTTCTTGCGTATGCGGCGTCGCCTTCAATGAGAGGCATCAACTCTTTGTCACCTCCATGTCCGGTTCTGGCATACTCCTCCCACCTGCCCCAAATTCCATTTTTGTTGTATGTCGAACCTACATATTGTCTGCCGGTCTTCTTGTCAAGAATCAAATAGATACCGTTGCAGCTTCCCAGCCTGGCTTTCCATTCCGGATTGTTTGTTTCAATAATGCGCCTGAGCTGGTTATAGTCAAGAATGACATCCTCGAAACGGGTGAATACCGGAATGTTATTCTCTTTAAGTCCCCTGTCTATTCTGATTACAGGCATTCGGTTTGCGTAGTTCTGCAACCAGCTCACAGGATTTTTCCATTCGATGACAACGCGTTCTTCAAGCAGATCGAAACCTTCAAGTTCGACAAAGTCAAATTTCGCACGTTCTTCTCCATTTTCCGGCTCAAGATCTCTTATTATGCCGTTATTCCTGAAAACCCCGGCAAATCTTGATGCCGATCCCTCCTCTCCTATGAATGACACGATGTAATCCACGTTCACAAAACGTTTGGCAACCTGCTCGCTTTGGTAGCAGAGGAAGACGTCATGATCATTCAGATACAAGTCGTACAGAGAGTTTCTGTAAATTTTGCCGCCGATATTCTTTTCCTTCCGGCTGTCCTTGTGTCTGATCAGTCTGACTCGCTTCCTGTCCGCAGTGTCAAATTCTTCATTACGTCCCGCAAGCAGGTCCTGTACCATTACGATATAATCTTTCATTGTCTTATGGTTTCATTCCTTTTTCAGGAGTATCGTCTTTTTTCAGATTCCCGGTCTCAAGCTGAGGGGCGATGAAATTCTCCATTGCAAAATCCCAGAGGGATGAAGAGCCTTCGGCAGTCCGCCTGTTCCGGTGCAGCACCTCTCCGAGAGTACGTCCGCCCTCCTTCCAAGCCTTGCCCCCGGTAGCTGCCTGAAGCATGAGAGGCTGGAAATTGTCAAGTGTATGGGCAAAACGGGATTCCGGGGTCTCTTCAGCCTCGAATTCATCCCACAGTCCCCGCATTTCCGCCGCAAGGTCATCTGGCAGCAGAGGGAAAAGCCTGTCAGCGGCTTCAGCCTCCCTCTGTTTCTGCGTCTTGAGTCCCTCCTTGTCGTAAGCAAAAGTGTCGCCTGCATAAATCTCCACAAGATCATGGATGAGGACTATGCTGACAACCTTAAGCAGGTCTACTTCCTCATTGGCATAGCCACGGAGCAGAAGAGCCATCACGGCAAGATGCCATGCATGCTCTGCATCGTTTTCGAAACGCTGTCCGTCTGTAAGATACGTTCTTCTACGGATAAATTTCTCCCGGTCTATAAGCCGGCAGAAGTCCACTATACGCTCCAGCCGGCCTACGGTCTTTTCCTTGTCAGTTTCCATTTCCTTCATTATTTTCCGTATGAGGTGCACCCGCCGACCTCAATATCTCCGTCATGTCACGGGGAAGCATGGAAAGCGTCCTGGAGACAATCCATTCCGGTACTCCGTAATATGCGGCTGCGATGCCTCCTGCCATGCATGCGATAGTGTCACTGTCCCCGCCGAGGGATATTGCCAGCCTGACAGCGGATTCGTAACTGGTAGAATCCAGGAATGCAATGATGGCTTCTGGGCACGAGCCCGGACAAGTCACATCGAAACTGTAATCCGGACGAATTTCGTCACATGTCCTGTGCAGGTCGTATCCGAAAGTCTTCTCCACATATTCCCGGATATCTTCCTTGGAGGCACCGGTCCTGGCCAGGAATACGGATGCGGCAATAGCCTGCGCTCCCTTGATGCCTTCCGGATGGTTATGTGTCACTTCGGCCGATTTCTCCGCAAGATACAGTGTTTCAGTCAGCGACCTGGAGAGGAATCCGCACGGACTCACCCTCATCCCCGCACCGTTGCCGAAGCTGTTGTATGGACGCTGCCGCTCCGGATTTCCGGAGAAAAGCCAGCAGTAGAACATGCCTCCATAGCCCCTGTCCGGATACCGGGCGCCCCATCTGCGCATGACGGCAGCCAGGTCTCCCCCTTTGGAAAGCCAGTCTGCCACCGCTATCGTCATCACAGTGTCGTCAGTGAATGTGCAGCCCGGTGAGAATAGACTGAAGTCCGTGGATTTGGTGTTCTTCCATTCGAATACGGAGCCTGCGATATCACCTGCAACAGCACCTATGATTCCGATATAAGCCTCTGGATGACATACTCGTGCTTCCGGACGGCAATGTGCCCTGGATACAGCTTCTGACAGAATACCTGCATGGTCAAAGGCGAGCTCCGGCAACCTGTCCACCGGGAACCAGCGTGCTTCCGCCGCATCATCACCGCCTTCAGCCACGCAAGCCTGGACGAAGGCCATGAACGCTATGCTTACCACCCGCTCTCTTGGGTCCCTGTGCACGGATGATGATACGAGGAACTGCTCCAGTCTCCCTGCTTCTATCCCGGTCTCTTCTTTCAGTTCCCGTCTTGCGCATTCTTCCGCTGTTTCATCAATATTCATGAAGCCGCCTGGAAGCGCCCAATTGTCCTTGAACGGCTCGTTTGCCCTTCTAACCAAAAGGACAGAAAGATTTCCTCCTTCTGTCCTGAATATTACACAATCCGCCGTCACCGCCGGATGCGGATATTTATAGCAGTACCCGTCCATTCAGAATGCCGCTATAAGTTCGTCATTGGTACAGGCTTCAGCGCCATAGCATGTCTTCAGATATGCCAGTCCGGAATTGTAGTCCTCTTCCGTGAAAGAATCAGTCGCTTCCTTGGCCACCACGACATCATACCCCAGACAGAAGGCGTCTGCCGAAGTATGGCGCACGCACATGTGGGTGTGCAGCCCTGTCATCACCACTGTCTTCACCCCGAGCTCCCTCAGCAGGATATCAAGGTCTGTCTGGAAAAAACCGCTGTAACGGCGCTTCGGCACCACATAATCCTTTTCCGAAAGCTTCAGTTCCGGAATGACTTCCGCTCCCTTTGTCCCGGCAATCGCATGGTCTCCCCATATCTTAAGTTCCCTGTCTATGCCCGGTACATGGGCGTCATTGCAGAATATTACCGGCACACCGGCCGCACGTGCAGCGTCAAGGAGTCTTGCCGTGGCAGGAACTATAGCCTTCCCCCTGTCACATGCAAGGGCACCCGTAACGAAATCATTTAGCATGTCTACGACCAGAATTGCAGGTCTTTCAAGTTTTTCCATCTTAATGTAATGTATGTTTGATTGATAATGATACTACTTTGCGTCCTCCCCTGAAAGAAGCTTCCATACTCCGGCACTGAGGGCGGCCCCGACCAGCGGAGCTACGATGAACAGCCACAACTGCTTCAGGGCTATGCCGCCTTCAAAGATGGCGGGACCGATACTCCTGGCAGGATTGACAGACGTACCGGTAATAGGAATGCAGACAATATGGATCAGGACAAGAGACAGACCAATGGCAAGCCCGGCGAAGTTGCCTGCGCCCTTTCTGGAATCCGTCGTCCCGAGGACTACCAGCACGAAAATGAATGTGAATACCGCCTCGGCAATGAATGCCTGGAGTCCCATGCCTTCCTTAAAGCTGTTGGAGCCTGTGGCAGTCGGGCCTTCATGGGCACCGGATGAAACCAGAGCAAACAGGATAGCAGACCCTATAATGGCGCCGATAACCTGGAAAAGCATATACATCCCGGCATCCTTGCCGCTCATCCTGCCGCTAAGATATACGCCGAGTGTTATGGCCGGATTGATGTGGCATCCTGATATGCCGCCTATCGTATACGCCATGGCCACGACTGCAAGTCCGAAGGCGAGAGCCACACCGAGAGTGCCGACACCGGCCCCCACTGTTCCGGCTACACTGCCGGCAAATACTGCACTTCCGCAGCCCATAAGTACCAGTACCATTGTACCGATCATTTCTGCCAAATACTTTTTCATGATATAAGATCTTTAAAATTGCGTTCGGTCATAAGAAGCCAGGGACAATGCAGACAGTCTGCAACCACCGAGGCACAACATTACAAATATATAGTTTTTCCGTCTAAATTATCCACCGGCACACAATAAATTTGGCGGCGTCCCGGCGGCCGGGATGCTTGAAGTTCCGGACAAAAAAGTAAATTTGCACAAAAAACGATACCATGGGCACTGGAATACCTTTCTGGCTAGATCTGAAGACCGGATATGTCGATGAGAATATTGACAGGATACTGGAATATATGAAGAAAAGTTCCGTCTCCGGAGAAGTGGTGGAAGACAGCCTGTACCGGACGACCGCGGACCTGATAGAGAAAAGGGTGTCGGAAATGCTTGCCGGAAGAGACAGCATGCCACTGTATGCCGGCAATGAGAAAGAGGTATCAGAGGAAGCCTGCATCCGGGACCTCAAGATATACGGGGCATACATCCTGTGCATCCGGGAGGGGAATGAAGTCATGATGCTGCGCACTTGTGCGTCTTTCCTGGCGACTCTGCTCGGCATTATGCCGGACAACATCGCCGAAAACCTTTACAGTCTGGCACTTGACTGCATTACCGGCACGAGGAAGCTTGTTTTGCAATGGGACGACCTGATAGGGCTCAGACCGCAGGTCCTGGCAGCGAAGCTCGTTTCCGGAAGCATCCGGGTAAGCGGGAAGAATGAATACATATTCGAGGGGAAAGGGATAAGTCTCATTTCGGGAGGCAGTATCAATGTTTCAGCGAGGTCTGCGGAATACATCAGGCAGAAAATCGTGGTCCCGGTATTCTCGCTTTCTGAGGACCGGCTGAATGTATTGTCGGAAAAATCCGACAGGATTGGCAGCAAGGCAATGAAAGACATGGACAGCCTGGACTATTTCACTACATTGACAATACGGGAACTGTCTACATACAAGCCGAAGGTCAGGAAACATAATGTCTACCAGAAGGATGATTTTCTGGAGGTGGAAGTCACAGGGAAGCACAACGGGCATCTCCAGGTCAGAAGCATTGACAACGGCTACGAAGAAATTGCCGGAGAGGTGCTTTTCCGAGAATTGAACAGGACGTTCCTTTACTACAATGAATCCGATTTCCTTAAAAACCTTGATGCAGGCGACATCATAGAAGTGCAATATACCGGAAACGGTTTCGAGATCGGACCGGCCTTCATACGCCTTATTGTCGAAACATACAGGAACGACAGGGATATCAGCTTCCTTGCCCTGGTGAAGAACATCTGGACAGACAGAAAAGGCAACAAGAAGATACAGCTGTGGTCTGAGCTCGGCTTCCCGGTGTTTGCAAATGAAGAAAGATCTCCGGAAGTCTCTGTCGGAGACATGACGAGAGTCCGCATCAGGGATTTCGGCAAAGACAAATATTACGGCATCATCAATGTTGACATAGAAGAAGTCCTGTCCCCGTACGAGGATTCCTACATGGAAGATATGGAAAAGGTGGACGATGCGGCGAGCAAGCATGAATGCATAAGGTGGTCCGTCATCGAGCCGGAAAGGAAAGTCAGCGCTGAAGACAGTATCATCCGGATCGGAAGCGGGATTCTGAAGGATATATGCCGGATGCTGCTTGCCTATCAGGAGACCAGTTCTCTCCTGCATGAAAAATACGCACTTCTGTGCTTTGCAAGGATATTGTCCGAAATGACAGGTGACAGGACGGATTCGAGCTACTTGGAATTTCTGTCCGACTACCTTGTCGGGATAGCCCGTTTCAGCAAAGGCGAGATATCCGAAATCAGGCAGCTTGAAAAGCCGGCAAGCCTGACAGGCGTTACAGACGGTATCGCCAGGAAGATTGACATGATTTCAGTGCTTTCCTGCTATGGCATGGCTGAGAAGAATGACTTCCTGGATGAAATGATCGAAAGGGCTGAAGATCCGGTCCTGAAAAAGACGGCCACGCTCATACAGTCCGGGAACAGGCTCCGGGAATTCATAGGCAGTTCGATGAAAGACCAGATAAAAAGAGAGATCCTGAAAGCATTGTCGGTCTCCGGAGATCCTATGGAAGGAATCAGCCGGCAGAAGGGAATGTATCTCGGCGTGGAAAGCGACAGCCAGGAATTCAAGTCATCCTTCTTCACTGCGCCCCAGAATGCAGCCGAACAGAGACAGCCTGTAACCATAATGAAAGGGATCTGTGCATTCCTCAATTCCGAGGACGGAGGTACGATTTTCATAGGAGTCAATGATGCTGGATATGTCAGCGGACTGGCGGAAGACCTGGACTATCTCGACAGGAAGGTCAGACAGGCTTATTCGGGGATTGACGGGCTGGTCCGTTATATTACGGACACCGTCAAAAAATATTTCGGACAGGAAATAGCTCTGCTCGTGAACATCAGACAGATCTGTGAAGGACAGGCGCTTGCTCTTGAAATCAAGCCGGCTGACAGGCTGGTGGAAATCGATGGAGATGCCTATATCAGAGTGAACAACGAGACCAACAGGATGAAAGAAGCCGCGAAACAAAATCTCAGGACAAGCCGGCTCCACCACGAAAACAAGTCACTCAAAGAAAATCTGAACAATATAGTCACCGCCATAAGTAATGAAATGAAAGTCGTGCTTCATGGCTATTGCTCCTCCAACAGTGGTGAGATTTCCGACAGGAATGTGGAGCCGTTCAGCCTGTGCGGAGACAGCGAAAATGTCTGGTGCTATGACCTTGACAAGGAAAGGAATTCCGTATTCAAGATATCCAGAATCCGCCATGTGGAGATAACAGACAAGCCATGGAGCTGCAGGGACATGCATCATGAAAAGAAGATGGACATATTCCGCATGACAGGGGAAGATGAGATTCCGGTGGTGCTTGAGCTTGACCTGAGGGCAAGGAACATACTTCTGGAAGAATATCCGTCAGCAGGGGCCATGCTCTCCCCTGCCGGAGACGACAACAAATGGATACTGAAGACCGATGTGTATTCCCTGGAGGGTATCGGCCGATTTTACGTCGGACTTGCAGGTGACATCCGGATCATCGATGCTCCCGGACTGAAGGATTATGCGGAGGATTATGTCTCCCGGTACATTGTCCCCGGAGCAAAACACGCTGACGAATAGTACTGACATATCATTTTTACTCAGGAAACATCGTTTAAGTTAGATCCCTATTGCAAATTTTTGGATGCAAAGTCAGCGAGATCTTTTATCTCATTGATGATTTCTTCATTTGCAGTGTTTATGCTAATCTCTTTCCAGATGTGCCACCACTGCTGTCCGGAGAAATTTTACCATAAAGTAGGTTGCTCGACAGAACCCGCCTCCGGAACACTAACGGGAGTTGTCGGCTGATTATAAATTTCACGGATATCCGCCCTCTGGAAGAGGACTTTGAAGAGACTGTTCCATACAGAAAACCTTATTCCCTATGCTCTACGCTGGATTCTGATGCACGATGCTGTAAGTGCTGTAATACCTGGTGCCAGCAAGTGTGAGCAGGTATTGACAAATGTGAAGGCTGCAGAACTCACTGCACTGACACCGGAACAAATGGCTGGTGTTACTGCTGTTTACGACAAGTATATTCGTGAATCTGTTCATTGTAACTGGTAATTACAAACAGAGAGGAAAGAAGCAATAACAGCACTATTTGCCCCCGACAGGCCCCGTCTACAAAGATTGGGCATGCCGGGGTTTATTTTGCCATGGCGCAGCCATCTTTTTTCTTCCCTTATTTTGACTTTGCTATATGAGTACGGGGATAAAGCAAAGATAGAACACAATTTATTAATAATTGTTTCCTGTTTTGGAAACCTTGCTGTATATTTGTTAACGTAAAAATATCATATCATATGGCAAATAGCTTGGAAAATATAGGTCCGATGATTCGTAATGAGCGTCTTCGCAAAGGGCTTACCCAGGAAGAGCTAGGTGAACGTGTAGGAGTCGGAAAAGCCCAGATTTCTAAAATAGAGAGTGGGAAGGGGCTCACAATAAAGACTGTTACAAGGGTACTAGATGCTCT
>CALVDP010000070.1 GCA_944326315.1 uncultured Bacteroidales bacterium | reverse complement strand
GAAAGAAGAATCACTTACGAAGAGAATATGATTACGGAACGGGACTATTACAACATCATCAACACTGCGAAAAACGATGGCAGGGCCGAAGGTGAAGCTAAAGGTCGGGCCGAAGGCGAAGCTAAAGGACGTGCCGAAGGTGAAGCCATAGGACGCGCTGAAGGCGAAGCTAAAGGACGTGCCGAAGGTCGTATCGAAGGTCGTATCGAGATTGCGAAGTCTCTGAAACAGCTCGGAGTACCGGCGGAGACCATCATGCAGGCTACAGGAATGTCGGAACAAGAATTACTTGAGATTTAAGATATTGGAAGAACAATACGTTCACAGATATCACAAACCGTCATCAACGGATTTTCAGATCAAATAATCGTTCGGTTTTTCATAGTGTGAGAAGACCAATAAAGATGGAAACAGCTGCGGTCAGTTTTTTCATGACCGCAGCTGTGCTTGATTATTCGTTTGTGTCAAAATTTCCATTTTGACACAAACACTCTTTCATTTCCGACACGGATAATTATTCAACAAGAATTCTACTATTTCTTATATCAATGACTATTTTAGTTATCGTTGTCCTCTCCATCGGATACCATTTTTTATTGCTGACGTCTGTGGACATTTCCATCCAGCTACCCAATTGAAGTTCTTTATTATCTTCTCTACCAGGAGAGAAAGCCGCTACACGAGAAGTGAAGTTAACTTCGTTATCTACTTCTGGATCATCACCTTTAGACCCCTTATCTTCATAAATAAAGTGAGAGAGAAGCCTCCCGACCTTAACATTAAAACCGCCATTACTATAAGTTATTCCGTCCTCTTTATATGATATCTGAGGTATCGACCGGCTGCCCTGCCAAACAAGTATCTGAGGATCAGCCAAAGATGCATTAAACTTTAATGCAATATTTGCTTTCCACTGGTCATCGCCATTATTAACGTAAAGATAATAATCTCCCGAAATAATTTCTCTCGACAGTACACGGTCTGAAGAATAAGCATAGTTAAATCTTACCGTTGCAGGAATATTAAACTCATTTGCCGAAGAGTAAATTGTCACCTTATTGTCAACTTTATTATAGACAACCCTGTATGTATCGGCAGCCGGGAAAGTCCAGCAGTTGTCAGCAGTCTCGCTGCAAGTCACAGATACAGCTTCCCCGTCTTTGAATGTACCGTCTTCTGGACAGAGATAATATGTCGTACCGTCGATAGACGCAGTGAAATTCACTTCGCCCACCTTAAGTTCCTGCAGGGCAGCATATACGTTGGCATCTTCAACAGTCTGGGTAAGTGCTACCGCGTCATAAGCCACTGAAGTAGCATAAACATAGCCGGCTTTGAAATCAAAGCCATTCTCTGTCGCAGCCTTTGAAAATACATTATCATTCACTGTCACGGAAAGATTCTCAGTAGCAAACGGAGCCACAGCAACATAAAAATATGCTGAAGATGCATTGGCGATCTTGGCTTCAATATTCACCTGAGATGCAGTGTTGGATGTCTCGGAAGCGATAAGCTCGCCTGTCGCGAAATTAAGGGAGAATGTGCCTGACATCACTGCATCAGCATCTGCGGAAACAAGGCCTACACTGGATACGGACAATTCAGAGCCCGAATAGTTGGCGACATTGATCTTCATCACGGCAGCGGCATGATTCAATGAAATGGAAGGAGATGCCGTACCTTCTGCGGAAGCCCTGCCGTAGAGAGGTGTCTTGATATGACCGGCCTCGTCAAGTCCGGACTGTGTACCGGAAGAAATTTCAACTACATCGTTTGAGGTGCCATCCGTAATGGTAAACGCTTCGTTATACGGATAGAGAGCATAATAAGTGTAAGATTTCCCGTCAGAAGGGACAAAGTCCGCACAAGAGAATGTATTGCCTGCAGACCGTGTAAATTTGTAAAGTTTGGATTGAGAACCGTCGTCAATTACAATACCGAGTTCATCACCATCCTCCCAGTCGACTTTATAAGTGTTACCATTGAAAACAGTCTTGGTGCCAGGAGTCAAAACAGATATAGAGAATCCACCGTTTTCCGGGAGCAAGTTTCCGCTTTCCTTAGCGCACCCCCCCCCAATCAGAATTCCGAATGCAGCAGCGGCTGCAATGTAAACAATTTTCTTCATAAGCCGAACTCCTTAAACTTTAAAATTCACCGCCATAATAAAAGTCGGTCGCATCAATATCGCCGCTTGTGGCGAAACCAGACTCCACCAGGACATTGAGCTCTCTCAATTCCGGAGATTGATAAATAATGTTAGAATCCATAACTATAATAAATTAAACGAAATAAATTGGTTATCGTATTTTTCAGCAAAATGTGGCTTCACACATTTATATGACATGATTAAGCTAATGTATTCTGTCAGATAATTATTCCACTATATTTATTCCTCGGTTAATAGTTTTGTGCAAACACACAAAATTACATAGTATTTCAAAAAAAACAAAATTTTTGCACCAATTGCGATCACAATTGCAATCAATTGCATCAATTCGGCAATTCGGCAATTCACTTTGCACAAATCATCGAATCCGCCAAAAATCACAGAAAAGGGGCTGGGCCCAAGACAGTGTCCAGTCTTTTGCACAAAACGTTTGAGGGAGGCCGAATTTGGTCTCCCTCATTTAATGAACGTCAAATACATGCAGCAGTCAGCCACATGGTACAGCGCGGACTACTTCTTCACTTCTACAGAAACAGAAAGAGGTAGATCCGCTGAAGATGGTCCGGCAGAAATGACAAATTCTCCAGGCTCCACGACAAATGTCTTGGAAGCCACATCATAGAAAGCGAATGCATCCCTGTCAAGCTCGACAGTCACAGTCACAGTCTCCCCGGCCTTGATGAATACCTTTTCATAGCCTTTAAGCTCTTTAAGCGGACGTTTCACCGAGGCTACCGGATCTCCGACATAGACCTGGGCAGTCTCGTAAGCGTCGACATCTCCCTTGTTCGTAATATTGAAACTTACAAGATAAGACTTGCCCTGCTTCCGGACATCGATATCGGAATACTCGAAATCAGTATATGACAGTCCGTAGCCAAACGGGTACCTCGGAGTCTTGCCAGACCTGTCATATCCACGGTATCCTACGAAAACGCCCTCGGTGTATGTCACACGGCGGTTCTTGTCATAATAACTGTCATGCACCGGATTGTCCTCCCATTTGTTTTCTATGGAGATCGGGAGCTTCCCGCTTGGTGCGATCTTTCCTGTCACGATCTCCGCAAGGGCAAGGCCGCCTTCCTGTCCCGGATGCCATGCCATAAGCACGGATTCCACATCCTCTGACCAGCCGTTGAAATCCACACCGCCTCCGGCATTGACTGCCACTGTCACCCTGTCATGCAATGACGACACAAGCTTCATCATCCGTATCTGATCCTCAGGAAGAGTGAACGGGCGTTCCCAGCCTTCGCCTTCGGTACTGCTGTTGTATCCGGCACAATATATCACATCCGAAGCCTCTGCAAGTGCAGCCTCCATCTTGTCCTTATTCAGGATACCTGCCTCAAAGACCACAGTCGCTTCACCGGCATTGTCATAGAACTCGAAACAGATGTCATACGATTTCCCGGCCTCTACATCGAAGAACACTGAACGGGTTGTCAGGGAATGATTGCCCCAGTCCCCGCCAAGTCTCTCACCGTTCACGAAAAGGCGGTAGCCGTCATCTCCGGCCATCTTCACCCTGACAGTACCCGAGGACTGCGGCTTGAATACTCCTGTCCACCTGACGGAAAAGCCGTCATCAGGCATGCCGTCGAAAGGATGTCCGTAGCTCCAGTAATGGGTAGGATTCTCTTCGGTCAAAGTCTTGAATATATCTCCAGACACCTTTTTGTTGTTGTAGTACTCTGCCTTGAATCCCCTGACTGCAGAACTGTCGTCAACTGTCACGGACGGAAGAATGTCTTCATACAGGACATCATCCGAAAGAAGGATCACATTCTCCTCGCCGAGAAGCTCCACAAGTCCCTGATACGGAGAGACTGTAGAATACGGAGTCACAAAACCGCTGCCGCCGCCTGTCGTTATGACATTTGCATTAGGCCCCATCACAGCCACCTTGGCACCAGAGGCAATCGGCAGATTCCCGTTCCTGTTTTCAAGGAGGACGATACCCTGGCGGGCAAGTTCGAGTGCCGTAGCCTTGCTTTCCTCATTGTCAAGAGCGATCGTCTTGTCCACAGGCAATTTGTCGAGGAAGCCGAAAGCACTGTAGGTCTGCAGGATATGCTTGACCTTGATATCAATGTCCTTCTCCGTGATGACACCACTGTCCAGCAGAGGCTTGATCTTTTCCGGAGTGAAGTACACACCGATAGGGCATTCCAGGTCCAGACCGCCAAGCACAGCGCCCGGAGTAGAATACACTGAAGTCCAGTCTGAAATCACAATACCCCTGAAGCCCCACTGCTTGCGCAGCACCTCGTTGTTCAGCCACGGGTTTTCAGTGGAATGCACGCCCCATATCAGATTGTAGCTGTCCATGACAAGCGCCACTCCTGCCTCCTGGACCGCCTTTCTGAATGCAGGGAAATAAATCTCGTTCAATGTCCTCTCGTCCACATCGGAACTTGCGCTATGACGTATGTTCTCCAGCTGGTTGTTGGCTGCAAAATGCTTGATGGTAGCCATTATGCCTTGATCCTGCACTCCCAGGATATAATGTTTGGCAGTCTCGGATGTGAGGTAGGGATCCTCTCCCATATACTCGTAGTTTCTTCCGCACATCGGAGCCCTGTAGATATTCACGCCGGGGCCGAGCATGATCTGCACGCCGCGAGCTTTGGCGTCACGGCCGAGACCTTCTCCCATGTCGTAGGCAAGATCCCTGTTCCATGTGGCAGAAGTCAGTATCCCGCATGGATACAATGTGCTTTTGGTATTGTTCCTGACACCCTGAGGCCCGTCGGCAATCCGTATTGCAGGAATACCGAGCCTCTCGACACCGCGCAGATAGAACGACCGTTCACCGGCAATCATCCCTATCTTCTCGTCCAGTGTCATCTGTTCCACAAGTTCTTCCGCCCTTTTCTCATCATCAGCCGTGATGACCACCTGGGCATTCGTGAATGTACACGACATGAGCAATGCTGCCATGCCTGCAAGCATGTTTCCTTTTAAAGTCATAATGGTTATACTATAATTATTTCACTGTTTTTCAATTGGTTGTTTTCAAATCTCCCCGGATCTTCAAAGTGCATCAGAAGCCCGGAGCAGGCCTGTCAATTCAGACTTCAGCCTGTAATGGTCCCTGAAGTCATTGCGAAGCTCATATTTTCCGGACCTGTCCACAAGGACATACGACGGAATGCCGTCAATGCCGAACTTGTCACGAAGATAATCCCACTTGTCCTTCGGCAGACGGTAATGTATGCCTTTTATACCCGGTATCATTTCCCTGTACTTCACCAGCGGAGAAGATTCATTGGCAATATACAGCCATACGATATCATCGCTTTTCAGGACAGTATTTTTCAGAGGTTCAACCGCTTCTATAGCGCCACGACATGGAGCGCACCACGTGTTCCAAAAATCCACAAGGACGATTTTCCCCTTGTAAGGGGCAATGATGGCGTCAAAAAGCCTTTCGTTGTCTACCTCCGGGACCGGAGCAACCTCCGCCAGGCCCTCGGTCTCTGCAAGCGACTTTTCGGCTTCCGCCTGCATGCGGCTGAATGCTTCATGATAACATGCATTGTCCATGGACTTGAGCATGCTGAAATCTTCTTCTGTCAACGCGGCATTCCGGACCTTGCCTGCAAGTCCCGACACTTTCCTCAGATCCGGGACAAGACCGGAATCCAATCCTGCTATGGACGGCCAGTCAATATCAGGATCAGTGACGGCATTGATGAAAGAATACGCTTCCGTCCCCATAAGAAGTTTCGGATCATTGATGTCGAAAAGGCTACATACCCTGGCGTAATGCTCAGGGCGCAGACTTTCTATCCAGTCCGGCTTTGCTTTCATGAGGTCCCAACGGTCATTGAGATACATGAAATTCTGCAGACGCAGATAGTCGGCCTGTGCCATGGCTGCGACAATCTCTTCCTTCAGATTCACCATCTGCAGTTCCTTCAGCATGGCCGGAGCATCATCGGACTCTATACTGTCTGCCGCTGCCCTGTATTCCGAAATCACATGGGCGGTATATTCGTCCGCGGTCATGTCGTAGTCCGCAAATTCGGCACTGAAAGGATTCATGGAATAGCGCATTACCCTGTCCCTGTTCTCACACAAAGCGGTCAGGTCACTATATTTTCCAGTCGCATATGTAAAACACGGCCTTTCCTCATCATACTGTCCCTTATCCCCGGCACGACTCAAGGCATCCATGCGGCTGATCCACCCTGTAATCCTCATGTCGAAATAAATGTCGGCGTCATCTCCCGGGGCAAGCCACACTTCCCCGCCACAATAACCGTAGAGCACAGTGGCAGATGCCGGGCCGCACTGCAGAAAGCGGAATTCGGCGATACCTGTTTCAGGATCTATATCAGCCGAATACGACGGCACCTCGCCAAGCATGGAATTGACGAGCAGTTCTATTTTCTTTCCCATTTCAGGCCTGTAGTTCAGAAGATGCACCCTGACAGCAGTCTCACCTACGGTAAAATCCGGGTCAGGCAGAGGGCGATTGAAATCCGGCATCTTTCGGAGCGCGGCAGGGACGCCCTTGGCTGGAGAATATTCCGTCTTCCCTGTCAGGTCAATGCCATATAGCTTGAAACAGTCGTCACAGTCGGATTCTATGAAATCAAAGGAGCGTGTACGCATCGGCAGAGGCTCGAAAACAAGGGAAAAGGTTTTATTCTCAGGATAAGTCAGCCACAACCGTTCATCCGGCTTAATGCCGTCAGTCCCGGTCATCCGGTATTTTTTCCCGTCAGCCATCAGGTACGAATCTGACGAAATCTGGAGCCATCCGCCCTGGAGAGGCAGGGTCTCGAACAAAACAATCGTCGAAGAATCCGTCATTTCGACTTTACCGATGCTGAGAAGGACCGTATTGCTCAGATCCACCAGCGGATATTCCACGGTTTTTTCTCCCGGAGAAGAACATGAAACGATGACAGCGGCAGCCACGACTGACAGTATCGGCCGTATTGTCTTTATCATAATGAATTGTTTATTTCATGATACAAATCCGTATTTTCTTGTATGGCAGTCACTTAAGCGGGACAGCCGGACAGGAAACGACATCAGTGTACTCTATTTCCGAAGAAAGAGTACGTTGAGAATCCGGGCCTATCTCCACAACGAACTTGCCGGTCTCCACCACATACTTCAGGTCTGGCGTCCAGAAGCCCAGCTCAGAGACAGGCACATCGAAGCTGACAGTCCGGCTTTCGCCCGGGCCGAGTTCCACCTGACGGAATCCTTTCAGCTCCTTCATCGGACGGGTCACGGAAGCCACGACATCCCTGACATACAGCTGGACGGTCTCCGTCACGGCACGGTCGGAAACATTAGTCACTTTCACGGATGCCTTCACCGTCTTGTCTCCGGCATCATACGATGCAGTCATGTCAGAATAGTCCACAGTGCTGTACGAAAGGCCGTAGCCGAACGGATAGAGAGGATCCTGAGGACAGTCGATATAGCCTGTACGGTATTTGCGGAACGGGATATGCGGACGGCCTGTGGATTTCATGCTGTAATATATCGGCACCTGTCCGACATTCCGTGGGAAGGTCATGGACAGACGGCCTGAAGGATTGTATTCTCCGAACAGCACGTCAGCCACGGCATTGCCGCCCTGAAGGCCAGGGGCCCATGCATCGACTATTGCGGCACAATGCGCGTCTTCCCATTCGAGAGTCATCGGGCGGCCGTTAAGCAGCACAAGGACCACATCTTTTCCCGTAGCCACGAGGGCTTCAAGAAGACGCCTCTGGGTAGGCTGCAGACCGATCCAAGTCATGCTGGAAGACTCGCCGGACATCTTCGCGTTCTCCCCGAGCACAGCCACCACGACATCGGACTTTTCCGCAGCACTCACAGCCTCGGCTATCAGGCTGTCCGGATCGCCTGAACGTTCGATATTCACCCCTATCATCCTGGCCAGGCCCGGATTGTCGGTAATCGGAGCTCCGGAAGTATGTATCATGGAAGACGTATATCTGGAAATTCCCGATTTGATGGAAACCCCTTCATCAGCCATGGCGGCAGCCCCGGCCCAGGTGCCCATGAGTTCCCACTTCGTATCAGCCAGAGGGCCGACAAGAGCCACCTTAGTGTCCTTTTTCAGCGGAAGTACATCATGGTCGTTCTTCAGGAGCACTATGGATTTCCTGGCTGCCTCCAGAGCCAGAGAGCGGTATTTCGCCCTGTCTACAGGCTCCGCGCCAAGCCGGAGATACGGGTCTTCGAAAAGTCCGAGCTTGTATTTCGCCTCCAATATACGGCGGCATGCGACATCAATGTCAGCCTCAGTCAGCAGGCCGTTTTCCAGGCAATAGTCCAGATTTTTCATCACGCCTTCTGACACCATATCCATGTCAAGCCCCGCCTTCAGTGCACGGGAAGACACTTCGGCCAGATTGCCCAGGCCATGTTCCGTCAGTTCGCCGACAGATGTATAGTCGCTGACAGTGAAGCCGTCGAAGCCCCATTCGCCACGCAGGAGATCTGTCAGCAACCACTTGTTGGCAGTAGCCGGCACACCATTGATGTCATTGAACGAAGACATGATACTTCCCGCACCGGCATCCACGGCAGCCTTGTAAGGTGGAAGATATTCCTGATACATCCTGTTAAGACTCATGTCCACCATATCATAATCCCTGCCGCCTTCACCGGCACCGTAGAGGGCAAAGTGCTTCACGCAGGCCATCATGGACTGAGGGTCATCAAGGCTTTCTCCCTGATATCCGCGCACCATTGCCTCAGCAATACGAGAGCCGAGCCAAGGGTCTTCGCCGGAACTCTCGGCCACACGGCCCCACCTCGGGTCACGGACAAGATCCACCATAGGAGAATATGTCCAGTCAATGCCTTCGGAAGTGGCTTCATCCGCAGCCGCACGTGCAGTACGTTCAATCAGGTCCATGTCCCAGCTGCATGAGAGCGCGAGAGGTATAGGCCATATCGTACGGTAGCCATGCACCACATCAAGCCCGAACATCAGCGGGATGCCGAGTCTGGTCTGCTCCACGGCAAGTTTCTGTATGTTGATCTTGTCCTCGAGAGTACGGACATTGAAGACGCCTCCTACCTTGCCATCGGCGATTTTCTTCGCCACACCCTTGCTCTGGGTCTCCCCCGTCATGAAGCTGCGGTCATATGTCACAAGAGTTATCTGTCCGGCCTTCTCCGCGACCGTCATCCTTGACATCAGATCATCTATGAAGCGGTCCATTTCAGCCTTATCTGACAATACCGCATCAGTCTTACCGTCATTGCCGGCGGATATGCAGTCCACCGGCAATGACATCATCAATATCGCCGCACAAAACGCCGAAAAGAAATTTCTGCCCATTTTTCAGTTACATTGATTTCTCCGTAATAATTATTCTTCCGGCCCGAGGAGCCCGGCTTTCTCAAGTTCAGGACGCAATGTTCCGATGAGCTGTAAGGCATACCTGTACTTCTCCAGTTTCTGTTTGAGGGTATTTGACTCCATATCGGCTGACGAAGCCGGTGCTGCGGGCTCCTGCACATCACAGCATGACACCTCTATCTCCGTCCCGTCAGGAAGTCCGTCCTCATCCATCCACCGCAATGTTTTTCCCGCGACAGCGTCCATCCCGCTGGCATTGACATAATACTTTCCATCGTGGCATCCTACAATGACACTCGCATTACCTTCAGGAACAGCTATTTCCACAGCCTGTCCGTTCATTTTCACCTTCAATCCTTTCATAACAGTAAGCTTTTACATAGGGACTGTCGTTAAATTCCGTCATTATGAGTCAATCGGCAGACTGTCCCTGTAATTTTTCCGATCGAACTC
>CALVDP010000069.1 GCA_944326315.1 uncultured Bacteroidales bacterium | reverse complement strand
GGCTCGATAGCGGGAGCATCCTTCGCCGGAGTCCTCAGCGATGCGGCAGGACGCAAGAAAGCCATGCTGGCAGCTGCAGTATTCTTCTGCATCTGTGCCATCGGATGCGCAGAAAGCCGGGGCTTCGTCCATCTCGTGATATCAAGGATCATAGGAGGAATAGGAGTCGGCATCGTCTCCATCGTATCGCCAATATACATATCGGAAGTATCCACTGCGGAAAAACGCGGGACGCTGGTATCACTGTACCAACTGGCTGTCACGATAGGATTCCTCATCGCCTACCTTGTCAACTATGCAATACTCGACATAGCGGAAAGCAGGACTTTCGCTTCCGGCTTCATGAACAGGCTGCTTGTGGATGAATACTGGAGAGGGATGCTCGGGTCAGGCATATTTCCAGCCCTGCTCTTCCTGATAATACTGTTCTTCATTCCTGAAAGTCCGAAGTGGCTGATTACCAAGGGCAGAGGCGATGCAGCGACCAAGGTCCTGGGGCACATTTACCTTACAGCCGAAGGCGTGGGAAGAGAATACGAAGCCACCAGGGCTTCCATCGGGAACGAGACCAGGTCCGACTGGAAAGAACTCCTGTCTCCCGGCATACTCAAGGCCGTGGTGATCGGCTCCGCAATAGCCATCCTCGGACAGTTCATGGGAGTGAACGCCGTCCTTTATTATGGTCCTGAAATATTCGGGAAGGCCGGCATCGCCGGCGGGGACGCATTGTTCTCCCAGGTACTCGTCGGCATAGTTAACATGCTTACGACAGTCATCGCGATGTTCATCATCGACAAGGTCGGACGCAAACAGCTTGTCTATTGGGGTGTATCGGGCATGATACTGTCCCTTATCATGATCGGGCTCTATTTCTCCTGCGGTGAAAGCCTTGGCCTGGGCAACGGCTTCATGCTTACGTTCTTCCTGTTCTATGTATTCTGCTGTGCAATATCAATCAGCGCTGTAGTGTTCGTACTGCTCTCCGAAATGTATCCCAACAGCGTCAGGGGAAGGGCCATGTCCATCGCCGGCTTCTCGCTGTGGATAGGGACCTACCTGATAGGGCAGCTTACCCCGTGGCTGCTTGAGAACCTGACTCCGGCAGGTACATTCTTCCTTTTCGCCGGAATGTGCATCCCGTATATGCTGATCATGTGGAAAGCCGTGCCGGAGACTACCGGAAAGACTCTGGAAGAGATCGAAGAATACTGGAAAGGAAAGAAAAGGGCATAATCTTGGCAGTACGGAGGCCGGTTCCGGCGATGCGCCTCGGCAGAGCAAATAAATTTGCTCTGCACTCAGCTTCAGCGTATATTTGGCTTCGCCACATATCCGGTAGCGCCTCGGCAATGCAAATTGAACAAGTTCATTTGCATTGCACTCGGCTTCTGTGTATATTTGCATTTTAACTTATTAGAATTCACCATATTCAAATGAGAAACTCTTTCTTGAACAAAAGTACCGGCAAAATTGCCGCCATCAAGCGGCAAATTCTGGGACTGTGCATAAATGACGGAGATTACAGCATCGCAGAGCTCAGCAGGGAGATGGGCATCAGCATTCCCACAGTCACGAAAATGGTAAGTGAGCTTATCGATGAAGGCTTTCTGGAGGAACTCGGCAAGACCGGCACGTCAGGAGGCAGAAGGCCAAGCATATACGGGCTCAACTCGTCTGCCGGATATTTCATAGGGGCCGACGTCACACGCCACCATGTGAGTATTGCGGCAAGCAACTTCAAGGGGAATATTCTTGAATATGTGGATGACATACCGTTCGTACTTGAAAGCGACGAAGCCTCGATATCCCGTCTGTGCGACCTGCTGAGCAAACAGACCCGCAAGTTCGGGATAGACGAAGAAAAAGTCCTTGCCTACGGCATAAACCTCACCGGAAGAGTCAACCACAACACAGGCTACAGCTTCTCCTATTTCCTCGGGGAAGACAAGCCTCTTGGATCCATCCTTGAGGACAAACTCAAGACTCCGGTATACATCGAGAACGACTCCAGGGCGATGACCTACGGTGAATACATCTGCGGAGGCGCCAACAAGGAAAAACACTTCCTCTTCATCAATGTCAGCTGGGGACTCGGCATGGGGATGATAATAGACGGCAAGCTGTCATACGGCAAGTCCGGCTTCTCCGGAGAAATAGGCCACTTCCCTCTCCTTGACAACGGGATAATCTGTCAGTGCGGCAAGATAGGATGCCTGGAGACAGGCGCGTCAGGATCTGCCGTACACCGCATATTCCTGGACAAACTGAAAGCAGGGAAAGTGTCAGTCCTGTCGGAGAAATTCACAAAAGGCCAGGAAATCACCCTTGACGACATACTGGATGCCCTGGCTGAAGAAGATGTGCTTGCCATCGAATCCATAGAGGAAATCGGAAGCACACTCGGAAGGGCGATTGCCGGCCTGATCAACATCTTCAATCCGGAACTTGTAATCATCGGCGGGCGATTGTCCGTGGCGGAAGAATATCTCATGCTGCCTATCAGAAGCGCGATACACAAGCATTCCCTCAACATTGTAAGCAGGGATACGGTAGTCAAATTCTCGAAACTCGGCAAAAAAGCAGGAGCCTACGGAGCATGCATGCTTTCCCGCAGCCACCTGCTTAATCTTCTGTAAACGCCTGAATCACACTTCAGACATCAGCCGTCAGGCGATTTTCCCGTACGGCCCCTTGCCGGGGTCGCGGAAACATATTGCAAACAGCACCGCCACAAGAAGGGCGTAGCCGGCAAAGATAAACCATGCCGTATTCCATGACGGCTCGGCAGCATTGTATACGAAATGATTCACCACGGCCTGGGCTGAAAGCGTACCTACCGTGGCCCCTATGCCGTTGGTCATAAGCATGAACAGACCCTGCGCGCTCGATTTGATCTCATCAGACGAACGCTGTTCCACATAAAGGGCTCCTGATATGTTGAAGAAATCGAAAGCGACTCCGTACACTATCATGGAAAGAATGAACATCCACACCCCCGGACCCGGATTGCCGAGGCCGAAAAGCCCGAAACGGAACACCCAGGCTATCATCGCTATGAGCATCACTCTCTTGATGCCGAAGATCTTCATGGCCACAGGAATCAGAAGGATGCCCAGGGTCTCGGACATCTGTGAAATGGAAATCAACGCATTGGCATTTTTCGCGCCCCAGGTGTCAGCATATTCAGGGACTTCGGTGAAATGCGAGATGAACGGATTGGCAAAGCCGTTCGTTATCTGCAACGCCACGCCAAGAAGCATGGAGAAAATGAAGAATGTGGCCATGCCGCGATCCTTGAAAAGGCGGAATGCCTTTGCGCCCAATGCCTCCGCCAGACTCTGTGAATTGTTTTCCTTGTTGGCCGGACATGACGGAAGCGTGAAGCAGTACAGGAACAGCACGAGACCTATGGCCGCCGACACGAAGAACTGATTGTAAGTATGCTGATACTGTATGCCGTTCCCGTCAGTCATGAAATTCACGAAAAGCATGCTGCATATAAATCCGACCGTACCGAAAACCCTGATAGGCGGAAAATCCTTGACAGTATCATAGCCGTTCTGTCTCAATATCTTGAATGCCACGGAATTGGACAGGGCAATTGTAGGCATGTAGAATGCCACGCTGACGGCATACATAGGGAAGAGAATACCGAAGCTGACATCCTGGCCGGCAGCAAGTCCATAGAATCCGGCAGCAAGCATGGCAAGTCCGGCTACAAGATGGCAGACCCCAAGGAGTCTCTGTGCCGGGACATATTTGTCCGCTATGATTCCTATGATGGCAGGCATGAATATGGACACAATACCCTGCATGGCGTAGAAAAGGCCTATTTTCCCGGCAAGACCTACGGAAACCAGATAGCTGCCCATGGAAGTAAGGTAGGCCCCCCACACTCCCCATTGGAGAAAATTCATCAGGATCAACCTGATACGTATCGCTTTATCCATAAATAAGTATCTTAACTGTCGAAAGCATTAGTGTTATCCCTTACAGGAAAAGCGAATATACGCAGAAGCTGAGAGCAAAGCAAATAAAATTATTAATTTGCATTGTCATTCCTCTTCTCTCCCAGGACCGTATCCGGCACAATCATCAGCCTGGAAATCTCATTGATCTCGAACCTTCCGTAAATGTCAAGGACAGTCGCAGACTTTCTGTCCGCGACAATCATAATGAAAGACGACTTGCCGGAAGGCTCATCCTTGAAGTAGAAAGCGCTGTAACAGCCTCCGTCCCTGACTTCCGAGATAAGTTCATAACAGTCCTATCCCGGTCGCCGAGAAGAGTCCTTGCATAGCGGTACATTCTGTCCCGGGCAGGTTCCGAAAATATGTACAGGTCTTTCCGCATCATTCTATTTTTTATGACGAATATAACACAATAAACGCAACAGGGAAATAAGGAAAACGCGTAAAATTTGTCATAAAATTGTCATGAAAACGCATGGAGAGGTATAGGCCGGCGGAAAGGCATCCGGCGTATTTTTGCGAAAAATCATTTTTTATTATCTTTGTCGTGTTTGAAACGTCATCCAGAGACGAATATCATCTGAATGTAAAATGAAATTTGTCAAGACAGCTACAGACCCTGGCTCGAATGCCAGATGCGGGATCATCACTACGGACCACGGGCAGATAGAGACACCTATCTTCATGCCTGTGGGGACAGTCGGCTCCGTCAAGGGCATATACCACCGGGACCTGAAGGAAGACATCAAGGCAGAGATCATACTGGGGAACACCTACCACCTGTACCTGAGACCCGGACTTGATGTACTGAAGGCAGCCGGAGGACTCCACAGGTTCATTTCATGGGACCGGCCCATACTTACAGACAGCGGAGGCTTCCAGGTATTCTCGCTTTCGCCGATAAGAAAGCTGACGCCGGACGGATGCACGTTCTCATCACATATCGACGGTTCGAGGCATACATTCACCCCTGAAAACAATGTAGACACGCAGAGAATCATCGGCGGAGACATAATAATGGCCCTGGACGAATGCACTCCGGGAGATGCCGATTTCAGATACGCCCGCAAATCTCTTGACCTGACCAAGTCATGGCTTGAAAGGTGCATAAGGCATTTCGACAGCACGGAGCCGCTGTACGGGTACTCGCAGACCTTCTTCCCGATAGTACAGGGATGCGTATATCCCGAGCTGCGGCGTGAGGCGGCAGAATTCGCGGCCTCATTTGACAGGGAAGGATATGCAATAGGCGGTCTGTCTGTCGGCGAACCTACCGAGAAAATGTACGAAATGCTGGAAGTGGTATGTCCGATCCTTCCGGATGACAGGCCAAGATACCTTATGGGGGTCGGGACTCCTGCCAACATCCTGGAAGGCATAGACCGCGGCGTGGACATGTTCGACTGCGTGATGCCGACAAGGAACGGCAGGAACGGGATGCTGTTCACCTGGAACGGCATCATGAACATGAGGAACAGGAAATGGGCAGAAGACTTCTCCCCTATCGATCCTGACGGTGACTCTTTCGTGGATACGACATACAGCAAGGCATATCTGAGACACCTGTTCATTGCAGGCGAGATATTCGCCGGGCAGATAGCCAGCGAGCACAACCTGGCGTTCTACCTGGCACTTGTGCGCGAGGCGCGCAGACACATCAAGGCCGGAGATTTCAGAAGCTGGAAGGAAGCCACGGTCAAAAGGATAATGACGAGACTATAGAAGATGAGACAGCTGGACCTGAAGCCGAGACTGCTCGACTTGTACATAATCAAGAAGTTCATTCTGACATTCTTCATTGCCTTGATACTCATCATAGGCATAGTCATCATATTCGACATCAGCGAGAAGATCGATGACTTCGTGAGCAAGGAAGCGCCTCTGAAAGCCATCATATTCGACTATTACTTCAACTTCATCCCGTACTTCATGAACATGTTCAGCGCCCTGTTCGTGTTCATCACGGTCATATTCTTCACATCCAAGATGGCGGGCAACTCCGAGATCATCGCGATATTGTCATGCGGGGTCAGCTTCCACAGGATGATGGTCCCCTACATATTCTCGGCCACTGTCATAGCCATTTTCTCGCTGTGCCTGAACCTTTTCATCATACCGAATTCCAACAAGGTGCTGGTCCAGTTCGAGAACAAGTACCTGAAGTCCGCAAGCGCGAACACGAACAGGAACATCCACTATCAGATAGCTCCCGGAGAATTCGTATATGTGGAATCCTTCAGTTCATGGAACAATACGGCTTACCGCTTCACGCTTGAAAAGATAGAGAATAACCAGCTGGTGTCCAAGCTCTCCGCCGAGACAGCCGTCTGGGATACGACATTCAACGGATGGAGACTGAAGAAATATTTCATCCGCGACTACACCAATTCACTCGAAGACAAAATCCGCAGCGGGAAACAGCTGGACACCGTGATCAATCTTACGGTCACGGACTTCTACATGAAGAAAAACACGCTTGAATCCCTCAACTATAAGGAACTGAACACTCTGATCGAGACCCAGAAACTGCGCGGGGACGCCAACATCAAGGATGCGCTCATAGAGAAGCACAAGCGGTTTGCCATGCCTTTTTCGGCATTCATCCTGACCATAATGGGAGTCGCCTTGTCATCCAAGAAGCGACGGGGCGGAATGGGCTGGAACATAGGCATCGGCATCGCCTTGAGTTTCTCATATATACTGTTCCAGCGTTTCAGCGAGATGTTCGTTTACACCGGGGTGATGCCGCCAGGTCTCGCAATATGGACGCCTAATTTTCTCTATGCCATAATAGCCGGCGTGCTCTACAAGATTGCTCCTAAATAACGTGAATTCGATGAAATAAATGGAATGAATTTCAGAGAATTACCACTATAGAGGACGAAGTCCGGCGTAAGTTCTCCCCTACGCAGGGGAGAATTTAAGAGGGGTGACACGAAAAAGGAAAGGGATTTCGAAGAAATCGTAACGTCAGTTCGACGGAATCTCTGATATTGAACAGAATAATTCGTCGAACTGACGTTAAATAGGGATCAGAGCTTCACGACATTCATCACGGCATTCCCTGTATTGATGATAGAACTTCCGTCTCTGATGGTACCTGTTATAATCCCGTCCGAATAGAATGAGGCCATGCTGCCGTCAGAAAGGCTGCCGTTGAACCTGTCTATGACAAGAGCGTCGCTTCCTGTCAGATGTGTAATTGTGGAGCCGTCTTCCATTATGACATCAGCATAGCTTATGGTGCCGTCCATACCGGCATACGAACCGTCCGAAAGGTTCATGGACATGATGGAGGCTGTCACTGTACCGGCCTTGAACGAGGAGCCTCCGCCAAGGTTGACAGACACGTCATCGGCCGAGATGGAGGATATTTCAAACGCAGACCCGGATTCCGCATCGAAACGCAGGCGGGAAGTACCGGCCTTGATATCGCCGGCATCGCATCTGGCTCCGTTCATAATCCTCAGCGTCTGCAAATCAGCATTCAGAGGAATTCTCACTATGGTTTCATAAGCACCGGACGAAAACCTGGCGCCATCCCTGTAGTCCACTGTCAATGTTCCGGACTGCACCTTGACATCGACATACGGCAAGACATTGGCATCCGTAATAATCTCTATCATTTCCATGGCGGGAGAATATTCAAGCCTTATATTTCCGTCCACGACCACGGATGAATACGACCCGGGGGCGTCCTGGTATCTGGTAGCCGAGACGCCTGCCAGCTCAAGCCTGGAACATCCGGCAGAAATAATCAGGGCCAGAAAGGCAAAAAACAACGGTTTCTTCATCTTCGTCATGCTTTATCCAGGGCTAAAGATGAAAAAACCGTCATAAATGTTGCAGGAACCGCTCCTGTCACTCTCCCGTAAGCCCGAGTTTCTCCATCAGAGCTTCAGGCTTAGGGTCATGTCCGCGGAATCTCTTATACAGTACGGATACATCCTCCGAGCTTCCCTTGGAAAGAATGTTGTCCCTGAAAGACTTGGCCACATCCTTGTTGAAAATCCCCTTCTCCTTGAAGAGAGAGAACGCATCCGCCTCCAGCACCTCAGCCCATTTGTATGAATAATATCCGGCAGCGTATCCACCCGCAAAAATATGCGAGAATGTCGGTGAGAAAGCCGTGCCCGGCACCTCAGGCATGACATCCACAGGAGCCATGGTCTTCTTCTCGAACTCCACCGTACCTTCTGCAGGCATTGATTTCAGAGTATGCCAGGCCATATCCATTATGCCGTACTGGAGCTGCCTTACCTGTGAATATCCTGCAAGGAAATTCTTCGACGCCTCTATCTTGGTGATAAGGGAATCCGGTATCACCTCCCCGGTCCTGTAATCCTTGGCAAAGGTGTCAAGATATTCCGGCTCGTACGCCCAGTTCTCCATGATCTGTGAAGGGAGCTCCACGAAATCACGTGGTACGGAAGTACCGGTAAGGGAAGAATAACGGCCCTCTGCCAATATACCGTGCAGCGAATGGCCGAACTCATGAAGCAGTGTCGTGAATTCCCCATGGGTCAGGAGAGACGGAGCTGTCTCTGTCGGCTTCGTGAAATTGGTCACGATGCTTATGAACGGGCGTTCCTCCACCCCTTTATATATACACTGCTCCCTGAAAGCCGTCATCCACGCACCGCCGCTCTTGCCTGGTCTCGGGAAGAAATCCGCATAAAACAGAGCCATGTGGCGGCCGTCGGCATCCTTGACATCATATACTTTCACATCCTTGTGATATACAGGCACGTTATGTATCTCTTCGAAAGTGAGCCCGTAAAGCCTGCCGGCGAGACCGAATACGGCATTGATGCAGTCTTCCAGCCTGAAATAAGGCTTCAGCTGTTCATCATTAAGCGAGTATTCAGCCTCCTTGTATTTCTCTGACCAGTATGAAAAGTCCCATGACTTCAATTCATCATCCTCGAAGCCGTGGGCCTTGGCAAATGCCAGTATCTCGGCCACTTCACGTCTTGCATAAGGCAGGGACGGCTGGAGAAGCTCTTCCAGGAACTTCTCGACAGTCTCCTGGTTCTTGGCCATCTTGTTCTCAAGGGCATAGGCTGCATAAGTGTCATAGCCCAGAAGCTCTGACATCTTGATCCTGAGGTCCACAATCTTGCGCACAATCCCGGTATTGTCGAATTCGCCTCCTACCGACCTTGTCATATAGGCCATATAGACGTCCTTCCTCAAATTCCTGACATCGCTGTATTTCATGAACGGCCCGAAACTCGGATAATCCAATGTAATGACCCATCCGTCCAGTCCCTTTTCCTTGGCTGCCATCGCCGCCATGTCCACCACATATCCAGGAAGTCCGGCAAGGTCAGTGCTGTCTGTAATATGAAGGGTATACGCATTGGTGGCTGCCAGTACATTCTTGCTGAACTGCAAAGTGGCAAGCGACAATTCTTCGGCATATTTGCTGTACACGGCCTTGTCCTCATCGGAAAGATTCGCGCCATTGCGTGCAAACGACTTGTAGGTCTCCTCCAGGAGGCGTTTCTGGTCCTGGGCAAGATCCAGAGAATCCTTCATGAGATAGACGGCCTTGACCCTTTCGAACAAAGGTTTGTTGAGAGAGACATACATGGAATACTCGGTCATCAGCGGGGATATCTCCTCGGCAATGGCCTGCATCTGCTCGTCCGTGTCGGCTTCCATGATGTTGTAGAAGATCCCTGACACACGGTCGAGGGTTCGTCCGCTGTATTCAAGCGCCTCAATGGTATTTTCAAAGCTCGGCGCTTCAGGGTTGTTCACGATAGAATCAATCTCGGCTTTCGCCTCCTCGATACCTGCCTTGAATGCCGGCAGATAATGTTCATTACGGATCTTGTCAAACTGGGGTGCGCCATACGGACAGGCGGACTCCGTAAGCAAAGGATTTTCCATATTGCAAGAAGTTGTTAACGCAAGCGTCGCCGCTGCTGCTGCAAGTCCAATTTTCATGATTGTGATTGTGTCATTGTTTTTCCGGGTGCAAATATACTCAGAAGCCGAGAGCAATGCAAACAAACTTGTTTGATTTGCATTGCCGAGGCGCTACCGGATATGTGGCGAAGCCAAATATCGAAGAAGCCGAGAGCTTGCCAAAGGAGGCGCTACAGGATATGTGACCGAAGGTCAAATATCGAAGAAGCCGAGAGCTTGCCCCGAGACGCAACATCCTGGGCGCCTCAGGGATTATCATCGAAACCACTC
>CALVDP010000068.1 GCA_944326315.1 uncultured Bacteroidales bacterium | reverse complement strand
ACAATTGCACTCTGTTCGTCAATGGTTTCGAAGAAAGACGTTTGAGGGTGACCAAAAGTCACTTTTGAGTCACCCTCACTTGCAATCTATTCTGCACGCTTGAAGGTCATGTTAAGGTAGCAGCCTGAAGTTGTTGCTACCGGCTTCTCTGTGTCATACATCATATAGTCTTCAAGTTCAGGCATGAAAGAATGTGACGTATGGTCTATGATATACATATCCATAAGCTCTTCCCCGGAATCATCTGTTATGAAACGAACACCGACAAGAGCCACATTGTCATCGCTGATATCAGTCGCTGAGAAAAATCTGTTGATATTGTCCATCTGGATAAGCTGTACAGAAAAACCGGCTCCACCCATACCTGTTCGGATTAAGTAATCTCCGTTATCGGACATGTTGCCTTCTCCCTTGAAATAATTGCTGAATGTTGACTGGAATGCAGGCACATACGTTCCATTTTCTACGTCAAAGGTGATTCTGTCTTCAGCATTAAACTCAGGGAAGCCGTCGAAGGTAAAGCCCCATCCTTCATACACGCCACCAACCCCGTTAAAATACTCCAGATCTGTTACCAGCTCATTCATCACCCAAGTTCCGGTAAGTTTCTCGTAAACCGGGCCGGCAAATGTTATTTCAATCCTTGCGTTCGTGCCCAAATAAAGGTTGTCGCCTTCCTTGATTCTGAGCACCACGGTATTGTGGCCTTCCTCGTACTCCAGACGCTTGACAACAAAGGAAGCATCAAGCTCACCGGCTCCGACAACAACAGACTGTGTGCCGGACGCGAACTCGAAATTGGTCCCGAGCACTGCCGTAGACCTTTCTTCATCCACCTCGAACTCAATGGTCAGATCCCTGTCCATCCTTTTCATGGCTCCGTTGCTGTCATAAGTCTGGATAGTAACGGTGGAAGATTCCATCGCAGTCATCTGGCTTGTCGAGAATGAAGCATAGACCCTTACAGGAGAGAGAGTCATTGTCACTGAAGACAGCTGTCCGAGCTGGAATCCGTCAGGAGCTGAAAGAGTGGCCGTCACGGACATGTCCTCGGCTGTAGTAAGGGTAGTGAGAGTAATCGTAGTCACAGGTGTCGCCCCGCCGATGACGAAAGCCTCATCGGAAACGGAATAATCGGTTCCCTGCTCAGCGTTGCCGCTGAAAGTCACAGGCACGGTCACCGGACCGGTACCATTGTATCCTGTAGTCAGAAGTGTCAGAGTGAACACGCCGTCAGAATTGACAGGCTGTACTGCAAAGCTTACTGTAGGGATTTCCACAGCGTCATCCGGCTCGCATGAAACCGCGAATACGGTCATGACGGCCATTAATGCAAATAATACTTTTTTCATAATAGCTTAATATTTGATATTACATTCTTTTGATTGGTGCAGGGATTGCAAATCCCTGCGAACGTCAATTTATATGCGCGGGATTGCAAATCCCGCGAACGGACCAATACGAACGGTGTCGCGGTCATTGTGCAATGTCGGCGTTGTATTCATCCTGCAGGGCTTCGATGAGATCCCTCTCCTCCATCGTCAGATCCACAGGATCCGGCAGGATGAACTCTGTAGCATAACCGTCATTCATCGGAGGCAGCTCACTGGCATTGTCGCACGAAACAAGCGACATCAGAGACATTGCGGCAGCGCCCGCACAAAACAATATTCTGTAAATTTTCTTCATATCCTTGCTTTTATCAATTCTCAACAATAAAAACCATGGTTATTGAACATTCTCATATCCCGGATTCTGTACAAGACCCTCAGTCAGGATCACGTCCGCAATCGGCAGCGGGAAGGTGTACATGAAGCTGTATGTCGTGTACTTCCTGCCCTGACGATGAGTCCACATCTCCGGTCTTCCGTTACGCTTAAGTTCGAACCACCTGTCACCTTCAAGGAACAGTTCCTTCCTCCGTTCGCAAAGAATTGCGTAAATCAGAGGAGTCAAGGCTTCTCCTGTGGCATCGACCTTTATATTGTCTTCGGAATTTACCGGAGGCAACGTCTCCATGGTATAATCGGCGACACCGGTAATCCTGTTCCTGCGAAGTTCATTCAATGCGGCAAGAGCGTCATTCTCCCGACCCATGTGATAATAGCTCTCCATCAGGATACACTGCATCTCCGCACTGCGCAGACATGATACCGGACGCTTGTTGAAGCCGCGTTTCCCGTCGAGTGAGATGCTGTACCTGATATCCTGGTCCCCTTCAGCAAACAGATCTATGAACTGACGGCTGACAGGCTTGCTTCTGAGATATGAAATAGCTGCGGACTCACCGCTGCCGCTTGATATTATATTACTTTTGATCAGCATATTGCCGGCCTTGGCACCTGTGCTTTCCATCATTGTCCTGTAGGCTTCACCACTGATAAGAGGGTAGGCTTCAAGCACCTGTGAGGCATAGGAAGCAGCCTGGCCGTAGTCCCCGGCCCAGAAATAAAGACGGGCCAGGTATCCGCGCATGACATCGCTGTTGAAACGGTAGTCTTCATCCTGGATATTGCACGATATGGCAGCCTGCATGTCATTGGCAGCCTGTTCCACTGTCTCCGAGAATGTGGACCTTGTCTCTCTCGCTTCCATGTCGAACACGGTGACGAGCGGCACACCGAGCTTCCCGGAAACGTTTCCTTCATACGGCTCGCAGAAATTTCTCAGAAGGTTGTAGTAGCACACGCCACGCAGGGCATACGCCAGACCCTTGACCTGCACCGCTTCGGAAGAAGTGTCCTCAACAAGACCGTCAAGAACAATATTGCAGTCTCTTATGACCTGATAAGTGTCCGAGTACAGCACAGTCTTGTCAGAAAGGTCATCTCCGACGAACAGAGGCACATAATTTCCTGACGGATATTGTGTAAGCCTGGAATCCAGATCATCCGCATAGCACTCATAGTCAGAGATGGAGCTTATGTTTCCGAGAATTGTCCTCTCCCCATAGTCTATATCATAGAGATGTGTCTGAAGGAGGGAGGAAAACTCCTCGGGAGTCTGCGGTATCGTCTGGCCGTAAGGCTTTATGTCGAGATAGTCGGTGCAGGAAGTCAGGACTGCCGCAGACACCGCTATCGCCATTGTCAATTTCTTCATCATTTTACAATTTATCATTAATCCAATCGCCTGTCAAACAAGTAAGCCTGCCTCATCAGAAGCTGCAGCTCAGACTGAAAGTGAATGAACGGCTCTGGGGATATACGGCTCCAGGAGTTTCCGGATCAATACCGGAATAATTCGTCAGGATAAACAGGTTGTTCATCAGGAAACTCACAGTGAAAGATCCCATCCTCATGGCTTTCACCCACTTGTCAGGAAGGTCATACGAAAGCGACACTGAACTGAGCTTGAAATATGACACATCCTCAAGCATTACGCAGTCGGTCACGGCATCTCTGGTGTACGGCTGCATCGAATCCAGATACTGGCCGTTCGGATCCGTGATTCTCGGACCATAGGCATCTACCAGGCGCGGATAACCGTCAGTGACAGGATTGGCCACGGTCCAGCGGTGGGTGACATCCTTGCGGACATTCAGATAGTTCACATACAGGTCATTATACTGCGTGGACACAGGCTCGTTGGCCGAACCTGAACCTGCATCACTCCAGGATACCGGGCAATCTATGTTGTTGAGCATCTTCCCTCCCAGGGAAAAGTTGCCTGCGATATTGAGGGACAACCTCTTGTACGTGAATGTCGTGGACAGTCCTCCGGTCCATGGCGCCTGAGAAGTCCCTACATAATAAAGGTAGTTCGTGAAATCCCGGTAGTCCTCGATAGAGGAAATCTGCGCATCAGGGCGGAGCTCGAACTTGTAGACACCGGTAGCAGGGTCTATTCCCGAAGTCTTGCCGGTAAATATGTGTCCCAGAGGATATCCTACATAGTAGTCACCGAAAATATTTCCTGTCGGGGAGTCATACTTGGTCAGCTCATTGTAATTGTATGCCGCATTCGCGGTAAGCCTCCAGTTGAAATTCTTGAATTTCAGGATAGTGGCACCGAGCATAAGTTCCACTCCATTGTTCACCTGCTCCGAAGTGTTGTAGCTCTGTGTATCGAATCCCGTACTTTCAGGCACTCTGACATTCGTCACAAGATCCTTGTTGTGGTTGCGGTAGTACGACACCTCGCCGAAGATCCTGTCACGGAAGAGGCCGAAATTCGTTCCCACGTTGAATGTCTGGTTCTTCTCCCAGCGCAGATGCGGATTAGGCGGATTGCGGACCATACCCATACGGTAATAATTGTCTCCCGTATTCCTGAAATAGTCCAGATATTCCATGATAAGCACCGGATATACTGACTGGTTCACACCTCCGGTATAGCCGAAACCGGCCCTGAAGCTCAATGTACTGATGACATTCGAGATGCCGCCTTTCATCCATGGCTCTTCATCCATATTCCAGGCAGCACTTCCGGACCAGTTCACATTGAACTGCTCGTCGCTTCCGAAATTGTTCGATCCGTCGCTCCTGACGGTGCCGCTCACGACATACTTGTTCCTGAACGTGTAGGTCAGAGAGCCGTAAAACGAAGCGAATGCGTTCTCTATGATATTCTGTCCGGCACTTCCGTCGAGATAGGCGCCGAACTGTACAAGATCCTCGTAGTCATAGTTCCCGTCCGAATTGGTAGGCCACAGAGGCGTGGAATGGTTTCCGGTGACAGGGTCATAGCCGTATCTCTTGGTAGTGATGTTCTTGGCATACGAACTGCGTATTTCCGCTCCGCCTATCGCACTCAGGGCATGGTCAGTGGCGAACGTCCTGGCATAGTTCAGCTGTCCGCGGAGCATGTACGAGGTATTGTAGGTCGACGACTGCGTGATGGAGCCGTATTTTCTCTGTGAAGTCAGGGATTCACCCTCGAACGGACGGTCCATGAATGCTGCGTATGTATTCGCCCCGTTAATGTTCTCGGACATGTCACCTGAATATGAGAACGAAGCCAGACCGGTGAAGGTCAGACCTTTCGCTATGTTGATGGTAGTGTTCCCCTGAATGGTGAATGTCGTGGAGTTGGCTTCGCTCGAAGTCTCGTTTATCTCCCGCATCAGGTTGAAACCGTTGTCCGGAATGGTGTTGCCCACTGCACCGTTGGCCTGGCTTATCGTCAGGTAAGTCTCGTCGGCACGGTATGAACCGTCGGCATTGTACAGCTGCTCGTACGGATTCGCGAAATATGCGTAGTCGAACAGGCTGACATTGTTGGACGGAGACAGTGCCTTCTGATAGCTGAAATCGGTCTGTACGCCGAACTTGATCCATTTGGCAGGACGGGAATCAATCTTGGCATTCAGGCTGTAGCTTGTCGCACTTGTTTTCTGGACAAGACCATTGTTGTAGTTGAAGCCGCCTGACACATAATAGGTCATCTTTTCAGAGCCGCCTGACACCGAAATATAATGGCTGGTGGAGACCGTATTCCGGAACAGCACATCGAACCAGTCCGTAGTATGCGAGCCGAGTTCCCTGATATACGCATCCTGCTCCTCGGCGCTCATGCCGGCGAACTTGCCGTATCCGGAGCGGATCTGTCCCACAATACCTATCACAGGATAGCGGGCGGAAGTGTTACCTGCAAGCCTGTCAGCATATCCTTCTGCCGAGAATTCGTCCCAAAGCTCCTGCTCCCAGGCAAGCTTCTCCTGGGAATTCATCAGATTCGCATCACGGGCAGGCCTTGTCTGCACAGTCACTGATCCCATATAGCTGACAGAGGTCTTGCCAGCGCTTCCGTGTTTGGTAGTCACGACAATGACGCCGTTGGCAGCCTGGGAGCCGTAGATGGCTGCTGCCGCCGCATCTTTCAGTACGGTGATGGACTCGATGTCGTTCGGATTGATGTTGCCGATCCCGGTAGCGAATATATTGTCGAAGTCACCGGACTGTATCTGGCTCAAATTCATCTGAGGCATGTTCTTCTGCATCGGCACCCCGTCAATGACCCACAAAGGCTCCGCATTTCCGGTAATGGTATTCGTACCCCTGATCCTGACCGTAGCCGCCGCTCCCGGGCGTCCCGATGTCAACTGTACGTTCACACCGGCAAGCTTTCCCTGCAGAAGCTGGTCGACAGTCTTCAGCGGGGAGCCCTCAAGCTCTTCCGAACTGATCACGCCGACAGCTCCCGTACTCTTCCGCAGCTCTACCTGGGAGTATCCGGTGACCACCACCTGGTCCATCATCATCGCTTCCTCTTCAAGGACGACATCATAACGGGTACTTTCCACCTTGATATCCTTGGTTTCGAAACCGATGCAGCTGAAACGCAGCGTGACACCCTTCTCTACGGTAATGCTGTAATCTCCGTCGATACCGGTACTCACGCCGGTCATCGTACCGGGAACCATGACCGAGACACCGGCCAACGGCTCTCCGCTGGTATCCTTGACCAGACCCATGACCGTGATGCGGGTGCCCTGTGCATAGACTGCAGGGGCAATTACCGCCATGACTGCGGCCATGACAAGAGCCAGTATCCCTGTTTTCATGTATTTCTCCAATCCCATAGGTATGATAAGAATTAATTGTTATTGATATTCTCCGTATCCATGCCGAGTAGATGTCCGGCGAAATAAAGACGGATAAGATTGATGTAATATTTGTCGCCGAGTCCGTGGTCAGCCCCGGGTATGACCATCATGTCAAAATATTTCCCGGCTTTGATCAGGGCGTCGGCCAGCCGCAATGTGGAGGCAGGATGGACATTGTTGTCCATGTCACCCGTGACAAGAAGCAGGCTGCCTTTAAGATTTCCGGCAAGCTCCATTGTAGTGGGAATATCGCATCCGAAGGAATCTCCCTGCACGGTGACCCCATGGAAAGATTCCCCCCACCATTGCATGTAAATATTATTGTCATAATTGCCGGAAGCCGCGACACCTGCCTTATAGAAATCCGGCCTTGTCATCATCGCGGTGGCAGCCATGAAGCCTCCCCCAGAATGTCCGTAGATGCCGACCCTCGTGGTATCCGCAAAAGGAAAAATCTCCCCGACCTGCCGGATGACCGCATAATCGTCATCCAGAGGGTAGTCCCGCAGATTCCCGTATCCGAAATCGTAAAAGTCCCTGCCTCGTACAGGACAGCTTCCACGGTAGGAAAAGTTCACCACGACAAAACCCATCTGCGCAAGGGACTGGTTGTAATTGTCGTCCAGAGAGAAAGACTGCGGCACCAGATCGGTCTGAGGGCCTGGATACACACTGCTGATGACCGGATATTTCTTCGTGCTGTCCAGATCGAAAGGCAGATAGACCACACCATACAGGTCTGTCACGGAATCCGCCGCGTGAAGCTTCATCACCACAGGCTCCTTCCATCCTCTGCGGTAAAGCTCCGACAGGTCACAATCCTCCATCCTGAAGCGTTCCCGGCCTTTCATGTCGAATATCCTGTGCTGCGGGGCAAGATCCATCCTCGACATCTCATCCACGATGAACTTCCTGTCCGGAGAAACGCTTATCGTATGGTCTCCGTTGCCCGGAGTAAGACAGACAAGCGGACCCTTTCCGTCAAGCGATGCCTTGTAATATAGCGTATAATGAGGGTTTATGCCCTCTTCGCGGCCATATCCGGCAAATATAATCTCCCTGGTGTCACCGTATATCCGGACAATATGCCCCGATACGAAATCATCGTCCGTGACAGCGTTCTTCAGGCGGCCTTCTCCGTCATAAAGATAATATCTTCCCTTCCCGGTCCGCTCCGACCACCACAAGATCTCTTCGCCGTCGCCAAGGATGTGGTAAGAAAAAAGCTGTTCATTCAGGTGCGGGCTGCATTTCTCGCTGACCAGCACCTTCAGGCTGCCGTCCATGACATCCACACGGCACAGGTCCACAATGTCGGCAGGCCTGCTCATCCTTATGAAATACACATATCTGTCCGTATGGAAAAAATCGCTGAAGCGCGGCACCACTATCTTCTGGTCAGGATAAGCCTCTGCCGGGATCCTTGAAGCGGATTTCCTGTCCGCATCCACAAGCCATACCTCGTACTGAGGCACATGCTTGTCGCCGGGCATGGCGAACTTGTATGTCTTCGGCACCGGACGCGGCTTCGCCAGACTGTTCACCAGTGTCAGCGTCCCTACATCACGTTTGTCCTCCCTCACTAGGAAAAACTTGTGGCTGTCCCCGACCCAGCGTCCCGTCGGAGCGGACAAGGCATCCGGAGCCTTCCCGGAATCTCCTCCGAGAGCGAAGGAACGGAACTGTTCTCCGTCATACGTAAGCCTTGTGCTGTCCCTGCCTCCGTCGGAATACAATACAAGATCATGGCCTACGGCTGAAATCCAGTACAGGCTGTCTGCGGAATAGCTTCTGTACCATTCCGTCCGGCGTCTGAAGCCTGACCCGGCTTCCTCTGTGACGTCAGCTTCCTCCAGGACATCCTTCCGGCAGTCATACCTGTATCCGGTGTCTCCGCATCTGAATTCGAAGACATACGGATTCCCTTTCTTGAATTCGATAGAATAAATATTGTCCGACCGGTCCGGGAATCCTGCATCCTTCCTTTCATTTTCCTGCATGCGCGCTATCCGCTCCGACATCTCACGGCAGTCCAGAACCATCGTCTTCTTCCAGGTCCTTGTATCTACCACGAAATGTTTCCGTCCGGAAGCTTCCTCTATGCTGTAATGGAAATATCTGTCACCGGAAAGCCAGTCCACATCTATCTCCTGGTTGCGGACCAGAAGGCTGAGGCTGTCGTAAGAGAACTGCTCTGCCCGGGATATGACATCTGTCACGTCCGGACCGGCAAAAGCATTGAAGCATATCAGAATAGAGCCGGTGAGAATGAAATTTTTCAGGGGATTTCTCATCTGCTAACGTTCGTTGAACTGCAAATATATCATTTTTTCATTATTATGATACCCCTGCAGGCTTTTTTCTCACTTATGCATATTATCTGCTTAGTGTTTCAGATTCTGCTCTGACGGCATCATTTTTTTCCAGTTGAATACAGGCAGGAGGAAGGACACGAGAGCCGCGGCAAGCCAGAACACGGAGACCGGAGTAAAATCATATACCGCATCGGCTATATCCGCCGCCTGCTGCATGTTCCCCTCTATCAGATACCCGCTCGCTATATCCTGGATTCCGGCTGCAAGATAGCTCGATATGCCGACTATCCCAAGTGCAGCACCGGTAGCCTTCCTCGGGACTATATCCACAGCCATAAGTCCGGCCACAATGCAATACAACACTCCTATCGCCAGGCTGAAAAAAGAGACATACACGACATTGAGCAGATACCCGCCTCCTGAAAACAGGAAAAGCGCCAGTGACATGAAGCCCAAGGCACCGGACAATATCGCCGGCTTTATCCTGTCACTTCTGAACACGGTATCAGACAGCCATCCGGCCAGAACGGTCCCCACGACCCCGAAAACAGCGGAGAATGCTATGATCTGCGAAGCGGATTCCAGCGAGAACATCTTCTCTTTCTGCAGGAAGAGGACCCCCCATCCTGCCACTGCATATTTTGTGATATATATGAAGGCGCTGGCTGCAGCGATTATCCATATCCCGGGATGCCTGAGCACGGTTTTCTGCACCTCGGAAGTCTTCATCCTGTCCTCTTTCCTCAGTTCTTCCGAAGACAGATCCTGCACTGACGGAAGGCCCTTGCTCTCCGGAGTGTCGCTCATGCAGAACAATATGATGAGAGTACCTGCGACTCCGGCAATGGAAGAGAAGATGAAGCCGGACTGCCAGCCAAATGTCCCTACTATCGCACCTATCACAATGAATGACAGGAATTCGCCCAGGTACGGGCTCGCGCTGAAGATTCCATAATATGTCCCTCTTCTGTTCAGAGGAAACCATCTCGAAAGGTTGATTATCCCGGGAGGCGATCCCATGGACTGCATCCAGCCGTTGATACCCCACAGAATGGCGAAAGATATGAACACGGCCACGGAAGCGAAGCCGATATCGCTGTACAGGAAGCCGAGTACGCCCATAATCAGGTTGACAAGGGCAGATACGGCAAGTCCTGTCGCCATGAAACGCCTTATGTTGCAATAGTCGGCGATGAATCCATTCATGAACTTGCCCACTGCATACACGAAGAGAAGGGCGGAACCGATGATGCCGAGCTGTCCGGCAGTCAGAAGTCCGGAGTCGATGACCGGCTGTTTCACCACGCTCAGACTCAGACGGCATACATAATAAAGGCTATATGCTATGGTAGCTCCCCAGAATGTATTGCGCCTGAGATTCTTATACACCCTGCCGACATCTTCCGGAGGAACTTTCGTCTCCGACGGCTTGCTTATCCTGTAAAAGGAATAAAGGCTCATAAATTTCAATTTAGCCGTCAAATTTAATAAAATTCATCAGGAATCCTATGAGGGTGAATTCTAAGTTAAGACCAAATTTATTTTAACTTTTTTCGTCCACGATTTAGAAGAGTGATTACAATGAAC
>CALVDP010000067.1 GCA_944326315.1 uncultured Bacteroidales bacterium | reverse complement strand
GACAGAACAGCCGATTTGTGGGCCGACAGATTTGTCTCCGAATACACTTTCCGTGAAAAAATCTCATCGGATGTCCCTGATGACACGATATTTTTTATCTTTGCAGAACTGGACAGGTTCTCGAAGAAGCTTGATGACTGCACCACACTGCTCGACAAGTGGCTGTTCGCCCTGAAACATGTCGGTACCCTGGACAGCCTCCCCGAAGGTTTGAGGTCCAAGGCTTTCGAAAGACTGTTCCTGGCCTGTGAAATAGCACGGTTCGAACCGGAAAGAAGAATCACTTACGAAGAGAATATGATTACGGAACGGGACTATTACAACATCATCAACACCGCGAAAAACGACGGCAGGGCCGAAGGTCGTGCTGAAGGCGAAGCTAAAGGTCGTGCCGAAGGCGAAGCCATAGGCCGGGCCGAAGGACGTGTGGAAGGACGTATCGAGATAGCGAAGTCTCTGAAGCGGCTCGGTGTACCGATGGAGACCATCATGCAAGCGACCGGGATGTCGGAACAGGAATTACGTGATCTTTAGGAAATTGGAATAAAAAGGCTATTGCAGGTATCGAGAAACGGTAGCTGAGCATCTTTTATATCGTTCACGGGCAGTGTTCCATTATTCAGATGACTTACTTGGGGGCCAAAAAGGAATTTTCCTCTTTAAGAATTGAATATTTGGAACTGGACTCCATCAGGAGTACGAATAAAAAGGGGGCGAGTCTGATTTTTGACTCGCCCCATAAGGTGTCTAAGAAAGGATATGATGCAAGGCACTTAGGGTGAGGACAAAGGAGTTTGCTGACGCAAATTAGTGAAGCACTCATCCCGATAGTAACGCAGCAGATTGCCTGTTATGACACACCTCCACGTTTGTCGACAGATTTGCGGTCATCCGATGTTCCGGCAGATTTGTAATCTGGCGGAACATGAAAAATGACTGTGTGTCAAAATGTAAATTTGGGTATAGTCTGGATGCTCTGTATTATTTGTAACGTTCGAGTTCTGCGGCTGTGGCATCGCGTACACAGCGGATTTGAAATGTGAAATTCCCTCCATATCCATTATGGCAGGTAACCATCTGGCTTGTATTGATATAGAATGCCTCTCGTACATCCTGATTATAAAACTGGGTACAACATGGGACATTCGCCCCGATATTGACGAAATTCTCATAATCAGAAGCCAGTACTGTAAGTTCTGCAAGATTTGGAAGACGCCAACCTAATCCGTCTTCATTATAATCAGCGCATGGATTATCTCTGTTATTGCCGACATTCTGGAGTTCATCCAAATCATATTGATTATAAGTTCCCGTAAGATAATTTCGGGATAGAACCATGCCGTAATAAAACCGGTTATATTCGCTGTCCTCGTTATGCTGCAGGAAATTATACGGATATGTATTCGGTATCTGTCTGAAAAGTTCTGGTGTCAGTCGACCTCTGAAGTCGAAGAAATAGTTTCCTTCAGAAGTTTCTTTCAAATTATATATTGAAGCCGGTACACCGTCATAATCATGAAGATCTGTATCGACATCTGATGGTAGCAACCTGACACATCTTATCATATATCTGCCACCATCGTAACTTGTCAGCTGATCACCGTATGACCCCTTTTCAACAGCCCAGAAAACGACTTTATAATGACTCCTGCCAGGATCGCTCGGATTGTTTGAATTGTATGTACTCGTATAATACAATGCCCCGTAATCCAAGAAATCCCCTGGGTATGTTCCATCGCTTAAATCGTTCTTGTCCCCGAAATACAGCTGGGCCTCATTTGAAATAGCCGTGGCACCCATTCCTATTCGGATGTATTCGTTTATGGATGGCATGTACCATCTGATTTCATCAATGTCTATATTTCCGTCTCCGTCAAGATCCCGGTTACGCGAAAGGCATGCGGCATAGGCTGCCTGTCTTTTATACGCATCATTCAGGGTCCTCCTTCCGCTTATGCTTGTTTTATGTCCGTTTTCAGCCTCGTTTATGTAATAGTCCCAATCCCGGGCACCCCAACCCCCGACATTCAGCATGGTCAGTGAGTTCGACCTTCCGTCAGTGTCCGAGTATGTCCCATTTGATGGAGTGCCGTATTCCATCCGTGGAGTTTCGTTGAATGTCTCCATCCCGAACGCAGTGATAGGCTCATCCGTATCATCATCATAGAACGTCTGTATGGATCTCTGGGATATGTTGGTATGAGCCCGGCTGTAGGTGCTGTTCCCGTCAGGAGAGACTTCTATATCCATGGAAATCATCATTCGCCTCTGGTTCTTGTTCGTGAATTCGCTCCACCTTCCGACAGCCTCTCCTGCTGTGTGCCCGTTTGCAGAGACAGGGTATTCGGTATAATAGTATTCATCCACGAAACCAGTGAAATATGCATACCAGCTGCCGTTGCTGTATCTTACGATAATATCGTCAGCATAGTCCCCATCGTTCCATACTTTGCTATAATCACTATTGCCGTCGTGCAAATACTGCCATATTTTCTTCACTGCCTTGCCGAGATTGACACAGACATCGTATGCATCGAGAAGCTTTTCATTGTCATTTGAATTTGGCCTGATATCATTTCCGTCGTTTTTCCATCGGGGAAGTCCGGGATAGCTTGCAAAATCTGTATTGCTGTTTTGTGGCCAGAACTCCACCCATTTGTAGTCCGCATCTTCCAGATATGCTGCCTTGGCATTTTCCTCGGGTATATTTTCTTTGACGGCCTTTACATAATCCAAGTATGGAATTTTCGTGACCGCCCCGTCCTGGAAAGGAGATTCTATATAGAGAATCAAACTGTTCCCTATCAGTTCATCAACATCGGAAATTCCGTCCCCGTCATCGTCAGTATCCGGATCCGTTCCTCCCATAGTCCTGATCCGCTCCGCTATATTCGAAAGATTGTATGACAGCAGCACTTGTTCGTAGTGTGCATCAAGGGAGTAGCTGAGGGTCATCTCTTCGATGTTCACGATACCGCCCTCCGCTCCAGGCTCTACACCCTGATTCGTGTCTGACAAATTATCTCCTCTGGCTTCGTTGACTATATTCTGTACACCATTTATGGTGATATTGTAAGTATATTTCCAGTTTCTTCTGACAGAAAAGTCACCATCGCTTCCCTCGTTGGCTTTATCCATATTGCCGAGGTGGATGACATAGCTTGTATTGCCGGAATATATGAGTCTTCCTTGGTTGCCTTCCTTGTCTTTCTCATATTCGGCATACTCCCCGCCGATGACAATGTATGTGGCATTGTCCGGAGCGTTGGTAAAGTCTTTTGAATCATTGGATGCCCCGACATTTTCCCCCGGATTGTCCCCGGTAGCGGCAGTGAATTCCCATTCGTCACGCTCTGAATATTCCAGCCCATTAACTTCTTTCTGTATATTTTCAGGAATGAAAAAATCAAATGTGAAAACACCTTCCGTCGAGGTCTTTGTCAAAGTCTGCTCTGTTCCGTCGTAATAGAAATCAGCATCCGCCTCTGACGGATTTTCCTCAATTCCCCTTTTACTGCCGAGCCTTGTGCCTTCAGGCAGGTTGAAAAGCTGATAGTGTGTGGGGTTGAACGATACTATTTTATCATCAAATGAGCCGTTCTTGATATTGAATATTACATTGGCGACAATTCTCTGCAGATTGATTTGGCCTGTTGAGCCATTCGTACTGAATGTAATCTTATCGCCATCAATATCGCTTGTGAAAATCATCTGTTGGGTAGGGTATTCCGGAGTAGTGCCGTTGTTCAGGTATGTATCTGTCAGATATACTATAGTCCCGGCGATCTGCGACATTGTGAGACCTTCTGTTATGGCGCGGGTGCCGAGGTCATTTATTGTTTCTCTGAAACTGATATTATTTCCGGCATCGGTGTGGCCTACCCAGGATTCTACATTTTCATAGTTAGCCACGGCAAAGATGGCCTTGGACCCTGTGGTCGTATTGATTTTAGCCGTATAGTATCTGCCATATTTACCGGCGTTTTGTGTCTCTTTGATATCGGATGACGGGACTTCGATGATTTCTTCACAATGTGTTCCGTCCGCATTGTACACGAACAGATATAGAGAGGAAATGACGGAATAGTCATTGAGTTCTGCTTTTGTGGATAGTTGCACATCATTTCCCTGTGGTACACGGAAAGACAAGACTGCAGTCACGGGAAGCCCTTCCTCAACATTGTCGCAAGGCATATCCTCCTGCACGCATGATGATATGCAGGCTATTGCCATACCCGATACAACCATACGTACCGCACTGTCATATATTTTCCATAACCATTTCATGCCAGTCAGATAAGTAATCTTGTCAAATAATATCAATACCTGTGTCCCGTTCTAATTGAATGATATGGAGTTGTTGCTTTCATCCCAATACAGGGCAATGACTACCATATTCACATCCACCGTTACATTGAATATTCCCTTGACTTGGAGCCATTCGTTCGGCCGGACGGGCGGGAGGTAGATGTCCTTGGTCTTCCTGACGTTCTGTCCCGTGGCGTAATAAGTCAGGGTCAGGACATACCCGTAGGTGCCGTTGTTCCCTGACGGGCTTATATCGGGATCGGACGAGCCGTAGATGTTCGGGAGGAGATAGGTCTGCGCTCCGGACACGTCCTGAAGTTTTTCCAGATCCAGGCTTCCTGTGCTGTTGTTTTTGCTTATTGTCACATCGTCATCCGCATTGTCTTTGTCGAGCAGGATGACGGTATTTCCGGAATTATAGTAGTCGTCCAGATTCCCGCTATTGTCGAAGAACTTCGCGCTTCCCGGACCTTGCGGCTTCATCTCTATCCCTTCTATCACTATCTCCGGAGAGTCCACGCTTTTGGCAAAGTGGAATGACAGCCTGGCCATTGCGCGGGTCAGCTCTATCGGGATGATTTGCGGAAGAGCGTTGCCCTGTGTGTTTGCCTGTACCGTGAAAGTGAAATTGTTGTTGTCTGTCTCTGTCCCGTCAGGAATATTGCTCATCGGAATGGCTTTGGCGCCGTCTTTAAGCCCTGTAAATCTCAGGTCGTCAAGCTGTACCGCACTCATTCCGGCAAGATCTGTGACCTGCTCGCCATTGACGGCAAGTCCGGAGGCATATCCGTCATTTGCCAGTACATAGAAATTTATCGGACCGCTTGCCGACAGATTCATCTGACAATATTTGTGTTCTCCTGTTTTCAGGTCCAGCCCTGTGAAAAGCCCGTATCCCACACATTCGCCGTCCTGGGCTTCGCCAGGTGCATTCTTGAAGGCGTATATCCTCACGGTCTCGATGATGACTCCGTCTTCATTCACGTTGTATCCTGCTCTTGTCAGGGATTTGGCTGCGGTGTCTCCGTCTATAAGAAGCATCACGTCTGCCGGTCCTCCGAAAACAACAGCTTCAGGAACGGCCTCTTTCCTGCATCCGCAGACAGCGAGTACACACAATACCGCACAGCATACCAGACCGGGATGTGAAAATCTCCCGGTCCGTATCATGGCCAAGACCATTTGCCATGCTGTCCGTATCATGCTGCCAAACTTCATTTCCCGATCATCAATCAAATCCCGGAGTGACATCCTCGACATTCCATTCCTCCACAGTGATGCCAACCGGTCCGAGGGTAATCTGTATTGCAAGTAATGCTTCCTGCCTGCTGTCCACCTCAATGCCGTATGTGTCGATGAAGCCCGGAATCGAGAGTGTGTACATTTCGCTTCCGTCACTGTCATCTGTCAGGACGATGGAGGTGTCCTCGTCTTCGGTGAAACGGAGGACGTTGTATACCAGTATGTAGGAATCCGCGTCATCCGGATCGTCCATCATCACTGGTACCACATCGCACTTGTTATCTGACGGGGTGTTGAAGAAATCCGTATATGCCGGACATCCCCGGTGTGTAAGTGTGATGCCTGTCGCTGCCGCACGTGATCCGAGAGCCCCCTTGAAGCCCTTGAGCTTCACCATCATGTCGATGTGGGAGCTTTCGAATACGCAAGTCTCCTCGACATCCGCCAGCGTCTCTGGTACGGTGATCTCTATGTCGCTGAAATACAGGTCGTCCGTGCCTGAGAAGTCCTGTGATGATCCGAAGAATTCAGGCTCGGCGACCTTGGCTTCCCCGTAGACGGTGTGGATGTGCGTGCTTTCCATTGCATTGCCCCAGCACACTATCCTGTAGTCGCCAGGCCGGAGATACAGATGCGCCCCCTGGGTCTCGTCCAGAGCTGCTGCATCGAAGCTGTATTCTCCTTCCAGAGAGTAGCCGTCGGCGGAGTACACATACATGTTGACCTTGTCTATCTTCTCCGGGAAGATATCGGTATCCCCGTCTCCAGTGTAGATGAACGACAGTATTACGTCACAGGTACAGTCCGACCTGTCTTCCCAGATGCATCCGGAAAGACAGACCATGACTGAAACTGCAGATAAGAGATACCTGATAATATTCATTTCAACGGATATTTTTATTCGTTGTCAAAAGATGGAGTCACGTCCTTTATCACGTAAGGTACGGTAGTGACTTTCACTATTATGTTGTAGTCTTCATCGACTGTTTCCGTACCTGTGGTGAGGTTGAACGGATTGATGCCGACCCCTGTAAGCTTGTAGATGGTGTTCGGTGCTACGTCTATAGGGGAGTCACCCTTCTTGAAGCTTGTCACGTTTGCGTAGTAAATGCCATTGCTGACTATGGTGAAGTTGATCCTGGATGTAAGCTGTTCCCAGAGGTCAGGATTATTCGCCTTGGTGATTTCATTGTCTCCTGTGCCTGTAACTTCAAATACCCTGTAGCTGTAAGCAGTTCCTCCGTCTGGTTTCTGGTTTGAGAAGTCGAACTGGAAGTGAAGAGCCGGATTGTTGTCGTTTGCAGCGCTTTCGGCTCCGGTCCAGATGGCTTTAGCATCTGTCATTGATTCATCCGTCACGTCGAATGGTACGAAGAAATTAAAAGGAACGCATGTCGCAGGGGCCGCGTCTGCACCGTTGAAATAATAGTGGTGAGTGTATGTTCCTACGGTTTCATCTTTTCCAAGCTCAGAAGCGAACAGATCGCCATATGAGCTGGTGTAGTTGCTGTACCAGAGCACTTTCTCAACATTCATTCCGCTGCCTGCCATGTCGAAATTACCCGTCGTACCATCCAGATAGGTAATGGTGCTGTTCCATTGTCCGTTTGTTATCTGCGTACCGGTAGGCTTGGTAAACCATTCGGATACTGTGTGAGCCACAGGGTCGAGAGTACCGGCTACATTGGACATGTAGATACCGATAAGCTTAGGAGTGAAGCCTTCCCAGGTGTATTTGTAAATCTTCTCATCGATCGTAGTGGTATGTTCTCCGCTTGCCTCTACATACACGTCACCGATCTCGATACGTGATATGACTGGACGCAGGTATATGTTGGCTGTGTAGGACTGGGATGCCATTGTTCCGTCGCCTTCAGTGACATCGATATCGACACCATCTACAGGCTCACTCACGATAGGGGTGAGGTCAACGTCTCCGCCAATGTAGAGGACATCTTCTTTCGTGATGTCACTGTTGTAGTTTTCAAGAAGGACCTTTCCAAATGTATTGATGTTAGTGTTAGCTTCGGCAGATAGTTTGGTGTCGGTGTTGGCCGCAACATAGACTTTGCTGATATCTTTCAGACCTATGAAGCGTACGCTGCCGCCCTTCTTGAACTCGTTGTATGCGTCGCTATATTCGCTCTCACTGAAAGTATAGGCATACTTGATAGCTCCTGTTGCCGAAGTGAAATAGATGTCGAACTCATCGATGTCGGCGATATCTTCCACCCATGGTGTGGAAGGAGTTATCTGACCTTTGGTCGCCAGTCCGCTGATGCTGATGGAGATTTCTTTCATGCCGGCGTCCGGATTGCTCTCTTCCGGAGCCTCGGCCTCGTTCTTGTTGCAGCCTGCCAGGGCGAGAGCTGCCATTGCGCTTGTCGCAATTAACTGATAAAGTTTCATGATTTAATAGAATTTAGTTGTTTTCGTTATTTCCTTATATCTGTGATAATATAACGTCAGTTCGACGAATTATTCTGTTCAATATCAGAGATTCCGTCGAACTGACGTTACGATTTCTTCGAAATCCCTTTCCTTTTTCGTGTCACCCCTCTTAAATTCTCCCCTGCGTAGGGGAGAACTTACGCCGGACTTCGTCCTCTATAGAGGTAATTCTCTGAAATTCATTTCATTCATTTCATCGAATTCACGTTAATATACTTTCCTACAGCTGGTCCATTACCGAGAGCAGCTGCCCGAGATTGTGTGAAGCATTGCTGCAGCCGTTTTCCGCAGCTTCCGTGAAGCAGTCCTGAGCCTTGCCGTACTCTCCGGTCCGGGCATACGCCACACCGAGGATGTTCAGCAGTTCGAAACCTTCGTCCGGAGTGCTTCCTTCCAGGATTGATACGGCGTATGCCGCATCGTCTCTTCCCAGAGCCTCCCGTGCGGTCCTTCCTTTCACGGCAGGACTGTCCGGATAGTATTTTGCCGCCATCTCCATGGCATACCTGTATTCATCCGAGCCCTTTTCATACGATCCTGCAGTCATGTATATTTCCTGCAGACTCAGGTCTTGCGGTGCCGTGTACAGTATCCTGCGCGCTTCCTCCAGGTCGAATCCTCTCACATCGTACTCCACCCTGTATGTACAATGTCTGAGATACGGATATATGCTCTGGAGAAGCCATACGTAGCCGCTACGTCCGATTGTCCTGATTATCTGTCTTTCGCATCTGTCCCTGTCCGTAGTGTCTGCATCGATGATCCTGAGCACTTCTTCTTTCCGGTCGAAATCCGATTTCCCGACCGCTGACCTGAAGCCTTCCCAGTCTTCTCCGCTCCATTCGACATGCAGCAGCGATGTGTCCACATCATTGTGTGCGGCTATGTATCGTGCAAAGGATTTCGCCCTGTTCCCTGAAAGCCTGATATTATAGTCCCAGGTACCTTCGGGAGACGCGAAGCCGGCCACATATATGCCGCTTATCTCTATATAGTCCTTGTCCTTGACCAGGGCTATCGAATTGGTCACCGTGTCCAGGACGGCGGCGTTGCCGTTCCATTGCTCCAGGATCTTGTAGTCATCCCATTTGAACTGCAGCCTGGCTACCCTGCTTTCCTCACGGTGCTTTACCGGCTCCGGTTCCGGCTCTATGTCGGATGTCTTCCAGCATGGGATGAAGGCCGGAAGAACAGGAGATTCCAATACCATGGTGGAATCTCCTTCTCCGCAGTCAACGCATCCTTTCACACATTCTCTCAATTCCAGCTTGCCGTCGAGCATGGCCCTGGAATACGGAATGGCCGATACATAGGAATATTCCTGTCCGGATCCGTTTTTCCGCATTATGACTGCCAGAGCCGAATCCCTGTCAGGATAATTGTCCTTCAACGCTTCCTTTCTCATGAACACCTTGTGCCTTGTCCTTCCGTCCACTATCACGGTGCCGAACGGGAATTCTTCTGTCCCGTCGCCGGATACCAGCACTGGGGTGAGCGATACAGTGTGCTGTGTCCTGATTCGGGCACTGTCCAGCACTATGTCCATGCATAATGTCACGTTCCGCCCGTCTTTCGCCAGGTTCTTGTCCATGAACCTGATGGCGTCGAGGTAGCTTATTTCATCCTTCCTGTCGCTCTCCGGTCTCAATGCCGTCTCCTGTCCCTTTACGGCCATGCCGCTCCGGAGCGTTTCTCCTTCCGGGCACAGACATCCGTGTCCCGCAGCTGCAGGGACAGTCATCGCAAACAGCATCGTGCTGTATAATATTATGTGAAGATATGGTGCCATAGTCAGAAAATTATGAATATGATGGAGACAGACGCCTTCGTGATGCCGAAATAGTCATGATGGTCTTTGCCGTAGTACTCTCCGCACCGCGGGCAGGCATACATCCTGTAGTCGGAGCCTACATATCCGGCACCTATGTTCAGTTCGAAATTCCATCTTTTGCCGAGCACCCACTGATAGCCGTAGCTGACGCCGGCTCCATAGTACCAGCCTTCATGCCGTCTTCCGCGGCAGTCGCCGAAAAGACCGAACGGAGTGTTGACGTTGCCTGTATTGAATTGTCCGCCATGAACATGCAGACCGAAGAAATGTCCGTTGAATTTTTCGCAGAGCCAGTATCTCGCTTCCGGCTGGATCAGGAAATGCCGCCATTTCCTGTAATTGCTGAAATCCCATGCGTTGTAGTTGCCGGAAATGTCAAGAGTCCATTCCGGAGCAAGAGCTACTTCCGCGCCGAGATTGATGGTCGCTGTAGCATCGTACAGAAGATTTGTCTTAACGGCAAGTGTTTGAGCACACGCCCTTTCCGCTCCGGAAAGAATCAGGAACGTCAGGGCCGACACACACACAATCAATACTTTCTTTATGTTAGAACTCATTTTATGTTAGAACTCATTTTTAAACGTACGTTTATAGCGATAGTCCGGTGCAAATTTAGGAATTATTTTGAAAATATTTACTACCCCATTCCATATT
>CALVDP010000066.1 GCA_944326315.1 uncultured Bacteroidales bacterium | reverse complement strand
AACAAACTTGTTTGATTTGCATTGCCGAGGCGCAACAGGATATGTGGCCGCAGGCCAAATATCGCAGAAGCCGAGAGTTTTCCCGAGGCGTAACAGGATATGTGGCGAAGCCAAATATCGAAGAAATTATCCGCTGAAGTCCACCTTCTCGAAGCACAGGCTTGGAATCTGCCATCGTGTGCAACTCCTTGCGTCATCCCCGGCGCAGACAAGACTGTTCCATAGAGTCTTCATGTCGCCTGTGATGATCATTTCCCTGACAGGATGAACGATCCTGCCCTCCTTGAAAACGAAACCTTCTATCCCGTATGAGAAATTGCCGGTTGTCGGATTGCAGTTGCCCCCGTTAAAACCGGTCACATATATCCCGGACCCGTACCGGAGCATCATTTCCTCTGCATTGCGGGCTGCTTCCCCGTCAATGCTGTATGGCAGGAGGACTGGTCTTGAAACCCCCTCCACAGTCGGACTTATGCCCATCTTCAGTGCCATGTAGGTGTTGGTGAACCATGTCCTGACCACTCCATTCCTGATGATGTCCATTTCAGACGTCGCCGTCCCTTCCGTATCGAAAAGCCTTGAACCTGGCTTGCCGCATGTGCGGGCCATGTCTACAAGCGAGAACGCGTCACAAAAACATTTCTTATCGAGAGAATCTTTCAGAAATGAACTTTCCTGTTGGATTGATGCGGCATTCAGCGCCGATATTATCGGAGAGACGAGTCTTGAACTTACGGTGGTATCCACAACCATTGTCATGGAGCCTCCCGCATGTCTTTTCGGACCGATCTGTGCCATGGCCTTCCCGATTGCCGTTCCGGAGCAGCGTCCGAACTGCAGGTCCTTCATCATTGGCGAAGAATCCCACCAGTATCCTGAATATTTCCTGCCCTTGCTGTCTTCCACGGTCACTTCAGAGCATACTGCGAATGATGTTTCCGTGTGTCTTCCCGTGAAACCCTGAGAATCCGCGGTGAAGTTGTCGTCTACGGAATCCGAGTATTCACACTCTTCAGAGACCAGCTTTCCTTTCCCGTTATAATTTCTGAAAATACTTTCCCTGCATGCTGCAGCCAGCCTTTCCTCGGGTGATATTGTCTCGTATGTCTCATCGTACAGCCCGAGTTCACGTCCGGATATGGCATCCTTGGCCGTACGCTGCGGATCCGGAAGTCTCCTGAACCTGTCTTCCGCAAGCATCCGGACTGCATCCACAGCCTGTGCGGCGAACCTTTCCAGCTCATTCTCTTCAAGCATGTTGGTCGAGAATGTACCGTATTTGCCGTCGGCGAAGACATATATGAATACTGACCTGTCTGCTGAATGAGATACTTTGTCAAGTTCTCCGTTCAGCATCCCGTATGAGTCAAGCACACTCTTGTTCAGGGAGACCCTGACCTGCGAAGCCCCGTGTTTCATGGCTGCATCCATGCAGAAGAGGGCGAGTGACTTTTCCTTCTCTGAAATCAGTCCTGTAGTGTTCTTTTCTTTTTCCATTGTCATATTCTTGTCCTGCTTACTGGTTTCCTCCGACTGTAAGTTCCTTGACAAGTACAGTCGGGATACCGCACGATACAGGCACGCTCTGGTCCTTGCCGCATGTCCATGTGCCGTTGTCTATGGCAAGGTCGTTTCCCGTTCCGATGATGTCGGCAAGTGCCTGCGGCCCGTTTCCTATGATATTGATATCTTTGACAGGGGCTGTAAGCCGTCCGTTTTCTATCAGGAAGCCGCTTTTGACATAGAACGTGAAGTCACCTTCGCCGATCTTGACCTGGCCGTTCGAGAATTCGTCCACGTATATGCCTTTTTTCACCGATGCTATCAGATCTTCCCTGGTGGCATCGCCGTTTTCCATGTATGTAGCCCTCATGCGCGGGATGGGATAGAATCTGAAAGATTCCCTGCGCCCGTTGCCTGTCGGAGGCAGACCGTACCAGCGGGCGCTTATCCTATCATGCAGGTATGAGTTCAGGATGCCGTCTTTCACCATGTAGGTTTTCTGTCCCGGAACTCCTTCGTCATCGAAGTTACATGCGCCTCTGTTTGACAGAAGCGTGCCGTCATCCACAATGCTGATGCTACTGCTGCAGATCTTCTTGCCTGTCATGCCGGAAAACACTGACTGACCCTTGCGGTTGAAGTCCGCCTCGAATGAATGCCCCATCGCTTCATGGAGAAGTATTCCTGATGCTCCGGCACCCATCACCACCGGCATCTTGCCGCCTTTGGGCCTTATTGCCTTGAATCTGGCGTCTATTCCGGATACGGCTTCTGCGGCCATCTCATCTATGAGTGCGTCTGAGATCATTTCGGCTCCGGTCCTGAAGCTCCTGGATGATGTCTTGTTCTCGTTCTGCCCGTTCTCTGAAAAAATGGCGGACACCACGATGTTTCCCATTGGCCGGAAGTCACAAGTAAGTTCACCGAAGGAGTTGAACATCATGATCTCGCTTTCAGACCAAGACAGTCGCGCCACGACCTTGACCGTACGTTTTTCCATGCTGAAGACCTTGCTTTCGAGTTTTTTCAGCACTGGTATGAATTCATCGGTCCTGCAGTCCGCCCATCTCCGGCTTGCATGATAGAAGCTGTCCTTCTCTCCGGAAAGGGGAGTGCAGCAGTATGTTTTTCCGTCCCGGACACTGCCTGCCTGTGCTATCTGTGCTGCAGCCTTGGCAGCGCAAAGCATATCCGGCATACTTGTGTTTTCTGAATAAGCGTATCCTGTCCGGTCACCTTTGAGCACCCGGATACCAACCCCATAGTCAATGTGAAAGCCTCCGGACGATACTTCATTGTCCTTGAGAAGCAGATCCTTGTAAAGCGTGTATTCAAAATACAGGTCGGAATAGTCCCCTCCGTGGGCAAGGGCGGTGCCTGTCAGCTGCTCGAGTTGTGGAACAGTCACCTTGAACCTGTCGAGAAAATATTTCCTGTCCATCAGTTTTCCGTATCTTCATCCGATGCCGATTTCCTGATCAGCCCGTATACTTCGTGATCCTTTATTACAGTCACATCGTCCTTGTATCCTTCCGCAATTACCCGGAAAGGGACCTTGGAGTTGTCTGCAAGTATCCATCTGTCGCACACAGGGGCATAGTCCCTGAAAAAATATTTCAGCCCTACCCTGTATCTTCTCCTGACAGTCTCTTCCGGAATATTGTGCCCTCCGGCCGCGACCCTCGCCTTTACCCTTTCGACCGCAAGGTCAGGCGAATTCAGCCAGAAATACAGCAGGGTGACCACATAGCCTTCGGCCTGTGCATCGGATACCATTTTCAGAAGGCTCCTTGTGGCAAGAGTCGTCTCTATGCAGAAATCCTCCTTGCGTTTCAGCAGATATCTGATTCTCAAAAGCATGAGCCTGCTGGCCTGGACTGCTACAGAGCCAGGGTCGAATGGGGACAGGCCTTTTGCAAACTCGTCAGAGTTCACATATTGGCTGCATTCAAGCATTTCAGGCAACAATGTATACGAAGCAGTAGTCTTGCCGGCTCCGTTGCATCCTGATATTATGAACAATCTTGGCATGAAGTGACTTTTGTATTTGTAATGACTTATGTTTCAGGCGTTCTCTTCGTGGTCACGGTATAGCCCGTAGCCGAAGAGCGCAAAGTCTCCCAGGCACGGATCATCCGGGAAAATCTCTCTGAAGGCATCCGTTATTTCATGTACTGTCGTGATGTCCTTCTGTTTCCTTGATGTCAGCCCGAGGTCTGTTGCCATGTCGTATACATGCACGTCGAGCGGAATGAGCAATTCCTTCTTGTCGCTATGTTTCCATACTCCGAGATCCACCTTGCCGTCATCCCTGACCATCCATCTGCGCATCATATTGATCTTCTTGTCCGGGGCGCGGGGGTCCTCTTTCCTTCCGTATATCATGGTCCTGATCTGCCTGCAGGAGAGATTTTCAATGCTTCCCGTATCCGAATATACTGATTTCAGCCTCCTGCAGATATCCGCGAATTCGCTCCATCTGACAGTCCGGTGGAGACTTGCATTCTCGTCCCTGTATTCTCCGTTCATCACATAGGCGTACGGCTGCCATCCCATTTCATCGAACGCCTTCTGGCAATCCCTGACAATCATCGACCTTCTTCCCCATGCCAGATGTGCCGCAATGACAGCTGCAATTTCCACATCTTCAAGACGGTATCCTCCATCTTTGAGCCTGCCGGCAAAATGCGCCGGGAATATTATCGGGTCTTCCTGGAAATATGCCGGGTCATTGTATTTCAATGCCCATTCTATAAGCTTTTCTCTTGTACTTATGTCCATATCTTAACGTCAGTTCGACGAATTATTCTGTTCAATATCAGAGATTCCGTCGAACTGACGTTACGATTTCTACGAAATCCCTTTCCGGTATCGTTCAACCGGATTTGTAATCCGGTTGTTTGTTTTTATTCCGGCAGATTGCAAATCTGCCGGTACGAAGTTTTCGTGTCAGCCTCCTTACGCCGGACTACGTCCTCTATAGAGGTAATTCTCTTAAATTCATTCCATTCATTTCATCGAATTCACGTTATCTTACAAAGTTAGCAGTTATTTTCCGAACTTCTTTTAAGAAAAGGAAAAACATCGTAAATTTATCCTCCGGGGCGGATGCGGAGAAGTTGCATAAACATGATGGGCCTGTATGGCCTCCGTATCATTCCTCACCATAGAAGGTCGAGTATGATGGAAAAAGAATGGATTGACGCTGATGAAGTGAAACGTATGTTCCCGGAAAGGGACCGTGACGCGCACAAAGGAAATTTCGGGCATGCACTTCTGATTGCCGGCAAGCACGGTATGATGGGTGCGGCCATGCTTGCTGCCGGGGCTGCATTGCGGTCCGGATGCGGTCTTGTGACTGTCCATGTGCCGGCAGATGAAAGACTTGCCATACATCTGTCGCATCCGTCGGCTATTGTCAGCCTGGACAGCGGAGACTGTTTCTCGGAATTGCCGGAAGATATGGGCAGATATTCAGCCGTATGTGCCGGCCCCGGGCTTGGCCGGTCAGCGAAGACTGTATCTGCCCTGGGACTTCTACTGGAAACAGGGCGTCCCCTTGTCCTTGATGCGGATGCCTTGAATATCATCTCGGCAGTACCTTCATATCTTGAAAAGATACCACGCGGCTCTGTCCTGACTCCCCATGCCGGAGAACTGAGAAGACTGTTGTCTGCCGCTTCCTTTTCATTTGCAGACATTTTCCGGACACATGGAGACAATGTATGGAGGGATGATGCCGAGAAGACAGAAATGGTCATGGCCCTTGCCGGAAAGACCGGAACCGTGATTGTCTCCAAGGGGGCGCATACTATGGTTTGTTCTCCATCAGGACGTCTGAGATACAATCCGACAGGCAATCCGGGCATGGCCAAAGGCGGGAGCGGCGATGTGCTGACAGGATTCATTGTCGGGCTGATGGCACGCGGCCTGTCTGCGGAGGATGCAGCGGCAGCCGGCGTATACCTGCATGGCGCCGCAGGAGACAGGGCTGCGGAGAAATTCGGAGAGGAATCCATGAATGCATCCGACATACTGGAATGTCTGCGTATCTGAGGGATTTCTTCCGGACATCCGAAGACGGTACGGAAGAAGTCTCAGCTGATCTGGCTGTAATTCCTGACCTTGTACTTGTCACGGCTTATTTCTTCTGCGAGCAGTCTGTTTTCCGCTTTGCCAAGCACCGGGTCTTCGTCCAGGACGGCCTGGGCGCATTGTCTGGCATCGTTCAATATGAGTCCGTCGCGCGCCAGAGACGCTATGTTGAGTTCTACGGGCAGTCCGCTCTGCTGGGTCCCTTCCAGATCACCGGGGCCGCGCATCTTCATGTCTTCTTCTGCCAGTTCGAAGCCGTTTTCGGTGGCACACATCAGCTCAATGCGGTGTCTTGATTCCTTGCTGAGCTTCTTGCCTGTCATCAGGATGCAATAAGACTTTTCAGAGCCGCGTCCCACACGGCCTCGCAACTGGTGGAGCTGGCTCAGTCCGAAACGCTCCGCACTCTCTATCACCATCACCGATGCATTCGGGACATCCACCCCGACTTCTATCACCGACGTGGCGACAAGGATATTGGCTCTGCCGGCCGCAAAGGCGTCCATGTTGAACTTCTTTTCCTCATTGCTCTGCTGCCCGTGTACAATTGCAGTCTTGTACGGCGGGAACGGGAAAGCGGTGACCACCTGTTCATATCCCTTTTCAAGATTCTTGTAGTCAAGCTTCTCGCTTTCAAATATCAGTGGATAGACAATGAATACCTGTCTTCCGAGCTTTATCTGCTCCTTCAGGAAATTGAACATGGCAGTACGTCTGCCTTCCGTGGCTGCTATGGTCTGTATCGGTTTCCTGCCGGGAGGCAGCTCGTCGATCACGGATACGTCCAGATCTCCGTATAATGTCATGGCAAGGGTCCTCGGTATCGGTGTAGCCGTCATCACAAGTATGTGAGGAGCAAGTCCGCAGGCTGATTTGCGCCAGAGTCTCGCTCTCTGCTCCACTCCGAAACGGTGTTGTTCGTCGATGATGGCCAGCCCGAGATTGCGGAATATGACATTGTCTTCAAGCAGGGCGTGGGTTCCGACTATTATGCCAATGCTTCCGTCTTCCAGTCCCTGGTGTATCTCCCTTCTTTCCGCAGCTCTGGAACTTCCTGTAAGCAGGGCCGGTCTGACACCCGTCCCGTCCAGGTATTTGGATATGTTCTTGAAATGCTGTTGCGCAAGCACTTCCGTAGGTGCCATTATACATGCCTGGTATCCATTCCCTGTCGCTATGAGGGCGGAAAGCACGGCTACCATTGTCTTGCCGCTGCCGACGTCGCCCTGCAGCAGCCGGTTCATCTGGTGCCCGCTTTTCATGTCGTCCCTGATTTCCGTGATCACTCTTTTCTGCGCTGTCGTGAGCCTGAAGGGGAGTGATGAATAGCATTTGTTGAATGCGTCTCCGATTTTCGGCATCCTTATGCCGTTTTCGTTCCTGCTCCTGACATATTTCTGTTTGAGCAGTGACAGTTGCAGGTAGAACAGTTCTTCGAATTTGAGCCTGTATCTTGCCTTTTCGAGGGCGGTAAGGTCTTTCGGGAAGTGTATGTTCCTGATGGCGAAATGTATGGGAACCAGTCCTTTCTCTACAAGAAGTCTTTGCGGAAGCGTCTCTTCGATTGCCGGGAGCGCGGTTTGCAGGGCGTTTGCCATCAGCTTGTTCATCAGTTTGCCCGTAATTCCGCCGTTTCTCAGTTTTTCCGTGCTTGGGTACACGCCTGTCATGCTGCTGCCCGGCATTTTCCCGGGCTGGCTGCCGTCCTGTACCTTGTCTACTTCCGGATGTACCATGTTGAGACGTCCGTTGAATATTGACGGTTTGCCGAAGAAGATATATTCTTCACCGGGCTCAAGCTTGGAATGCATCCATTTGATGCCCTTGAAGAATACCATTTCCATGTATCCCGTCCCGTCCTCTACCTTGACGCTCATCCTTTTCACCGTATTGAACCTGACATCATCTCCTTCTATGCTGCCGCTGGCTCCGAACAGGCTGATCTCCACGACCTTCGCCTTTATCTGGATGTATGCCATGTCCGGCGTCGCTGCTCCGATGGCAGTGATGGTGCTCCTGTCGATGTATTTGAATGGATATATCCTGATGAAGTCCCCGATGGTATTCACGCCAAGTTCGCTCCTGAACAATACCGCCCTTTTCGGCCCGACTCCGGGCAGAAACTGTATATCGGTCTGAAGGGCGCTCTTCTCCATTTGCGGAATTGTTTTGTTGCGGAATTGTTTTGACGTCAATTGTCCGGATATGCCGTAGTTCTCCGGCGCATCCTGCTATAAGAGTCTTTCCTGTATTGACGAAATGTATCCGGTGTCATCCGGCAGCTGCTTCCCGGCCGTGACAGCACCGATTCCTGCAGCCACGGCAAGGGTGTCGCATCTTTCGTTCTCGGGATGGCCGGCGTGTCCCTTTATCCACTGGAACCTGACATTGTGCTGCCTGAATATTTTCAGGAACCTTATCCACAAGTCAGGATTCTTTGCTTTCGCGAAGCCTTTTTTCTCCCAATTGAATACCCATCCCTTGCTGACGGAGTTGACCACGTATGACGAATCGCTTATGACTGTAATGTCTGCGTTTTTCCATTTCACTGCCTCAAGCCCGATGATTACGGCCAGCAGCTCCATCCTGTTGTTGGTGGTCATGGCATATCCGCCTGACATCTCTTTGGTATATCCGGCACATTTAAGTACAATGCCGTAGCCGCCAGGACCTGGATTTCCGCTGGATGATCCGTCGGTGAACAGGAATATGGGTGGTCTTGCCTGCCCTGTCATTCTATGATTCTCCCGCCTTTGGGCTTCACTGTATTGTCTGGCATGCGGACGTTCATCTTGTTCTCCTGCAGCTCGTCGAAGGCTTCGCGGTTGCGGAAGATATCTATTGCCGTGTATATGGCTGAAATCATGGAATGAGGGTCGGCCATGTCCTTGCCGGCTTTCTCGTAGGCAGTCCCGTGGTCCGGTGATGTCCTGACAGCTGGAAGCCCTGCCGTGTAGTTCACTCCTGTCTCGAAGGCGAGCGCCTTGAACGGAGCCAGCCCCTGGTCATGATACATGGCCAGTACTGCGTCAAACCGGCTGTAGTTCTCCATCCCGAAGAAGCCGTCTGCCGAGTACGGCCCGAATGCCAGTATCCCTTCTTCGTTTGCGGCATTGATGGCCGGCAAAATTACCGACTGCTCCTCGTCCCCGAGAAGGCCTCCGTCCCCGCAGTGAGGATTTAGACCGAGAACGGCGATTTTCGGACTATGTATCCCGAAATCCCGTTCGAGGGAATGGTCAAGTGCCCTGAGTTTTTTCAGTATTTTCTCTTCCGACAATGCTCCCGGGACATCTTTCAGCGGAATATGGCTTGTGACGATGCCTACTTTCAGTCTGTCTGATACCATGATCATGGTGACATCCTCGGCATCGAAGCATTTTTTCAGGTATTCCGTGTGTCCGGTGAAGCCGAAGCCCTCCTTGTCCATTGCCCGTTTGTTGATAGGGGCTGTCACGAGGGCATCTATGTTGCCTTCCTTGAGATCCGCCACTCCGCGTTCGAGCGATATTATGGCTGCTTTGGCGGCATCAGGGGTGGACAGCCCAGGCTCCACGGAAATATTGTCCGGTATGCAGTTGAGTATGTTCACTCTTTTCGGATGCGCGTCCCTTGCCTCGGAGATGAAATTCGTGTTGATCTGCCCGATGTTGTGCAGCTGTTTTTTGTAGAAGCCGAAAATCTTTGACGATCCGTATATCACCGGGGTGCAAAGCTCCAGCATCCTGTCGTCAGACAGAGCCTTGATTATGACTTCATAGCCGATACCGTTGCTGTCACCCTGTGTTATGCCTAATATAAGTTTCCTTGACATATCCTTCTTTTTTTTCACACACAAAGATAGGTAAACTAGTCCAAATACAGATGAATTTTGATGGAATAATGTGTATGCTCCGTTGTTTTCAGCTTCTTCCCGCAATGACTTCGGCATGCTTTCTTATATCATCTCTGAGGTGTCCCGGCGCCAGGACTTCCACATCGCATCCATGTGAAAGAATCTCCTGCATGAAGTCATATGTCGCGGACATCCGGTATCTGAATACCGAATATTCCTCCTTTGTCTCGATCTCCGTCTGGGAGTGGTGAAGAGGCAGCGTCCTGAAGTATTCCCTCTGCATTCCATATACCTTCAGCTCAATTGTTTCCGGAGGGCATCCGTCCTCTATTATTATGCCGAATGCATTGTAGAAATAGTCTTCCGCGCTGAAATCCTGCGGGATTGTGAAGACTTTTTCCGTCTGTCGCAGGTCACGGATTCTGTCGAGGGCATATATCCTGATGGCATCCTTATAGACATTTCTTGCAACCATGTACCACCTCTGCCTGAACACTTTGACAAAATACGGCTCTACCTCCGTAGTGTATTCGTCCTGTTTCCAGAAACTCTTGTAGGTAACTTCAAGCGTGTTCCCGTCACGCATAGCCACGATGACAGGAGTCAGGAATTTCTGACCCGAAGGTATCTGTTCGAATATGATCCGGCGTTTCAGATGATGGCTCTCGTTGATGAGGTTGTTTACGGCAAATGTGTTCAGAAGCCATGTGCGGACTCCTCCTTTCTGCATGTCATCAACATTCTCGATATAGTACCGGTAACCGTTCTTCTTGTCGCATATGATGTTGATGTCAAATATCTCTTCGATTGCCTTCCTGTGGTTGTGGAAGGTCTTGAGCGGGATGTCCTCACCGCCGCTCATGCTGTTGCGGGTCCATTTTTCGTTGATTTCCTCAAAGGTTATCCCGTCTGCCTGGTATATGGTGTCTACCAACCATATATACCTGTTGAACAAGTCTTTAGCCATTTTCTTCGATTTTAATTTTAACGTCAGTTCGACGAATTATTCTGTTCAATATCAGAGATTCCGTCGAACTGACGTTACGATTTCTTC